>CAMEGQ010000001.1 GCA_945916235.1 uncultured Porphyromonadaceae bacterium
CGCTCTTTCCCTACACGACGCTCTTCCGATCTGTTCGTAGGGTGTCCGTCCGCCCCCTCCGAGGCGGTTTATTCATATATGCGGAGGGGGTTCCAGCCATCTTGACACCGACAGAGGATAATCGCCACCCTACGCAAGTGTTTATTATTTTCGAAAACAATAATAATCGCGCGTAAAATTTTGTACGTTGAAAAAACACCATACATTAGAATCGTTAGATAGGACAAAGCGCTGCTACCTGACAACAGCAAATCGCTAATTGACCTACTGAAGAAACAAAATCGGAGGTTTCAACTTGGTTGAGAAAATAAGCCTTGTAAATTGAAAGCTATGCGGTTGTCTGAATTGGACCACATCACAAATAACCCCGCTGCATTCAATCCAACGGGGTATAGCTGTAAAGAAAAAAATATTACAATAGTTTGATTTCACTCCCAGCACACTCAGACTGGTTGCAATCAACAGTTGGCTACATATCGGGGCCAGTGAAAAAGATGAAGGAATGGCCTACTGGCTCATGGTCAACTACCGATAAGCTAAAGACTTAGCGGCTTGTGAGATAGTTCTCACAGACTTTTCCTGCTTCTTAGGAGCATCGCTTCTTAGGTGCTTGGTAGCACGGTCGTCCACGGGAGGCTTCTCCACAGGCTTGACTTCCCCGCGTTGCACGGGTAGGGCCATTAGGCCAAATTCTTTGATGTTCTGCGCCGCATTGATGTCGCGGTCGTGGTTGGTGCCACATTCGGGGCACGTCCACTTTCGCACAGATAGCGGCATTTTGTTAATCCGATAGCCGCAATGGTGACACAGCTTGCTCGAAGGGGCGAAGCGGTCAATCACTCGGTAGGCTACGCCATACCACTCGCATTTGTAGGCGAGCAGGCGGTAGAACTCTCCAAGGCCAGCATCGGCAAAGCTGTACGCAAGGTGGTGGTTCTTCATCATACCCTTTACGTTCAGATCCTCCACACAGACGCAACTCACTTGGTTTTCATGAGTCAGTCTGTATGTGATTTTATGAAGGAAATCACTTCTGCGGTGAGCTACTTTGGAATGCAAGCGTGCGATGTGCAGCTTTGCTTTGGCGTAGTTGGAAGAGCCTTTCTTCTTGCGAGAAAGCGAACGCTGCAAGCGAGCCAGCCGCATCGAAGCGTTCTTTGACAATTTGGGAGAAGCAATCTTTTCGCCGGTTGACAGCGTTGCAAAATGCGTCAACCCGGTATCAATACCGATGGTTGTTTCACGCAATACCTTCTTCTGAGGTAGTGGCGTGAAGCTGTCTTCTACCAGGCATGTGGCGTAGTATCTACCGTCGCACTCCTTGATGATGGTGACGCGCTTCAGTTCTCCGTGGAAACGTCGGTGGAACTTGCATCGGATAGCGTTCTTCCCACGAAACTTCATGATTTCAATCAGCCCTTGTCGGAAGTCAGCCTTACTAAAACGAGGGCAGTTGAACTTTTGTACTCCGAATTTCTTCTTGAAGTTCGGGAACTTAGCGCTCTTCTTGAAGAAGTTCTGGTAGGCCGCATTCATCTGGCGGATGGCATACGAAAGGCTTCCAGAGTTTACCTCACGCAGCCACTCGTATTCATTCTTCAGCTCACGTTGCATCTTGTTTACCAAGTCAAACTCTCCGAGGTTCTTCTGTTCCTCCTTCCATGCACGAGACTTCGTATCGAGCGCCCAGTTATAGACAAAGCGCACGCAGCCGAAATGCTTTGCAAGTAGTACTTGCTGATCTTCGGTGGGGTAGATACGATATTTATAGCCTCGCAACATATTAATAGAGATTATTCGTTAGCAGATTCCTCTTCGAGCTTGAAACGTGCGCCGCATTTGGGGCAAATAATAGTATTACTATTCATTTCCTCTTTTGATTTGAAAAGCTCCCACGTTTCTACGCCAAGAGCATTTGCAATTTTCTCAATGGTGGCTAATGTTGGGTTGTTGAGTAGAGAATTTATGTTCTGTCTATTGACACCCATCATCTTGGCAAGCTCTGACTTTTTGAGCCCTCTTTCTTGTAGTAATACTTCTATATTCATAATAATATTGTTTTGAATGCTGCAAAGTTACACATTATATAAATATGTAACAAGAAGCAATTACTAAATAAGTTTAAAACCATAATAAAATATTACCGATTGTTTTGTAGTGTAATTATATATAGTTACATTTGCAGCGTGAAACTAATAACACCAAAGCATATTCTATTATGAAAAAGAAATCAAGACTCACAGCGCAGCGCATCGCCTCGATTGAACGGATCATGCAGGCGTTCCGTAGCGAACCCGCCATCTTCAGCGCACAGGTGGCCGACGTGACAATCGGAAATTGTGTAATCAGAAAACTTAGTGAAAGGGAGGACAGCTTATGAAGACGAACAGAGAAGACCTGACCAGAGAGCGGGTAGAACAGGCGCTGAGGGAGTACTTCGGCCATTCGCTCAGAACATTGCACGTAAAGGAATCGGTGCTTTGCATCCATGCCACCGTATGCTACGACAACTTCAAGACCGAGTACACCGTAAGGCGCGAGCTGATGGAGCTGCTGCCAATGGTGCGCATCGAATTGGAGCGAGGCTATACGGATGATGTCATGCTCGATGCCATCTACTGCGCCGACCTGGAGGACAAGACCATTTATGTAAGCGGTATCGGTGGTGTGCTCAAGCCCACCACGCTACATGAGTTCCTTATCGAATACCTCGACAACAGGGAACTTGACCAAGTGAAACCTATTGTATAACGTATAAACCCATCAAACCATGATTGAGACATTATATCAATGCGTAGCATTCTGCGTGTACCTGTTCGGAGGGATGTACCTCTACTACCGCATAGTAAGGAAACCCGGAGATAAGTTCTTTCTGTAGGACCAACGCCGACGTAAAGGTGCAGCGTTGTAAGCGTTATATAAATAAAAACATGCTGAACAACATAATTCAAAAGTTGTGCAGCATGAAAATAAAACGCATCTTTGTAAAGCGACTACAAGAGCGGTCGCATAAGAAACATTTTTGGTTAACAACTATTCAGCCCTCGACAGCACGGTTAAGTCAAAATAACATGAAACAATTAGCTACTGGAATATATTACGTCGTACAATATGTGCATCAGTTTAAGGATATTCCTCTTCAATCGTTCGAAAATACCACTTATGAATCGATTCACACGACATTGGAAGAGGCCAAAAAGGTCTATGAAAGAGAGCTGTCTATGAACCATTATAAGAAGATTGAGGAGTTGGGATTTAAGCCTACGGACGAGGAGTACGATAAACACTCGTTCAATCTCGGCATCGACCGGCTTACGGTGGATGAAGAGGGTGACAAAGAGTACGAGACTGTAGTGATGAGTGAACAAGATTATTATGATATTTAAGCCCTCGACAGCATCGGTTAAGTCAAAACAGTATGATTAAATATACTATCCATTTCGTTTACGAAAATCCTTCATCAGATTGTTTGAACAATCTTGGAAAAACTGTATTAGGAGTCAATTCGCCAATAAGAAAACTTATTGCAAAAGGTACTTCATATAATGAAGAAGTTGCGTTGATTGAGTGCAACCAAATTGTAGGTGGAGATCTGAAACTTTACGATACATCTACATTCCACAACAAAAAAAGAAACTGCTACAGTAAACATGTAGGAAAAAGCAGTTTCCAGGTTAAGATTGAAAACGTATGAAGAAGACAGAATTTATTCAGATAGTGGAAGCTACCGGTAAGGAGTTCCGTATCGAAAAGACCATCAGCGGTTACTATCGCCTGATGGAAGGTGATAACATCTACCACGACGACTCGGCAGACGAAGATGTCAGCGGGACCTACGAAGAGGCCGAAGCCTACTTTGCAAACATGCTCCTGGAGTATGAGGTTCCTGAGGATATGAAGGTGATGAGAGATGGTGTCTGGTTACTCAAGAAAGTTTAAGATATGATGAATATGGAAAACATGACAATCAAAGAGTTTGTCAATGGCGTAAAGCAGTTTGTGACGGACAAAGAGACTGTGGCGAACTTTACAGTTAAGACAAAGGATAGCTACATCATTGAGATAACCGTTCAGATAGACGATGGGTCGTATGACGCGGAGAGAGCGGCTGAAGCTCAAGGTATGATAGATTTTGGCGAAGACCACAACGATGATTAACCCGTCGCGGTGAGAGATGTACAATAAAGAGAAGAGGGCCAGCGTGCCCTCTTTTTTTGTGTCCTTTTGTGTCGGGCATAGAGTGGTTAACTTTGCGATATGATTTAAAACGGAGGTAAACTATGCTACTTACTACTGACGACGAAATCCGTTCCTTGATGCCGACGAGCAAGTGGAACGATGTGGATATGCTGCTCTCTTGTGTGGAAGAGGAGGAGCAGAACGTGGTGCTTAATCTGCTGGGCGATGAGCTGATGAACCGCTTGGTGGCCGACTACGAGCGACTGAAGGCGGAGCATGGAGGGATTACCCCCGACGTGCTACGCCCCGATATGCTGGTAGATCAGGCCGACCGCCAGGCGGTGCGGGCCATCCGTATCTGCCAGAAGATTCAGCTCTTCCTGGCTGTGGCTCATAATGCCGGACTGATGAGCGTGCAGTTCAACAGCGGTGGCGGACTGAACCAAGCCACGGCGGAGTACTACGAGAAGGCCGACGATAAGTCGGTAGAGCGATTCGTGAAGGATGCCTACATGAAGGCGCATCGCAATACGGACGAGCTGCTCACTCTGCTGGAGCATGACGCCCGCAGCCCACAACCGCTGTGGGCCGAGCTGTGGAAGCAGAGCCGCTACTACTTCGAGCAATCCAATCTGCTGATCACTACAGCCCTTCAGATGCAGTACTTCCTGAACATCAACAGCAGCCGCCAACGCTTCATCGAGTTGCTACCCGACCTCCAGTTTGTGCAGCAGCACTACATCAAGCCCCGACTGGGCGTCAAGCTGACTGAAGCCTTTATCCGCTTCAACACGAGCAACGAGGTGATTCACTACCCCTACCATCCCGAAGCACAACCCGAAGGCGAAGCGCCAACCGAAGGCGAAGCGCAGGCCGAAGGCGAAGGCAGCCAACACCCCATCTACTCCGATGCGATGCTGGCGTGGTGCGATGCCATTCAACGCGTGCGCATGGCCATGGCCATCTTCACCGAGTGGCGCAACCCCCAGCTGCGCCGCAAGGAGAGCCTGGACGAGGCCAACCTAAGCATAGCCTCTGCCGTAAGCTACATCAGCGAGAACCAGGAGTACTTCATGCCCTACATAGAGAGTTCGCCCTTCTACGTGAAGCCTGTGGTGGAGGAGGAGCTGACCGACGAAGAGCGCCAGCGTCAGAACCGCTGCATCTGCGGAGAGCCCCCCGCCTACGACCCCTGCAACCCAACGAATAAAGCCACCACCATCTTCGGCCTGGGGCTGAGACAACACTAAGAATGAATGTTTCTCAACCGTATAATTATAAATTGCGTACATGGACGGATTGGCATTGAAAATCGGTGAGCAGTGGGCCAAGCTCGCTGCGGGCACCAGCATTACGATAACGGAGAAGTCGCCCGTATTCAACGACGGCAACGCCTTCTCCATCCCCTTTCGGCTCAACGCGGAGATGAACCGTCACCTGCTGGGCAACGCTACCGAGGTGGAGGGCATCAGCTTCTACGAGGCCATCGACCGCAAGCCGGCCACCCTCTACGTGCAGGGCATCCCCCTGTTCTACGGCGTCATCCGCCTCGACAGCGAAGAGGCCGCCATGGAAGACGGCTACATCGAGGTCAATCTGGAGAGCGGCAACCTGACCTTCAACGACCGAATAGATGGCATGAACTGCCGCGACGTGCCGCTGAAGGATAAACTCTACATCGGTGAGAAGCTGAACGAACGAAACATCTATGTATCTGAAAGGGGGACGCACAAGGAGAGGCGCATCCTCTCTTATTGGCCGGACGTATATCAGCGCATGCAAGTGGACGGCATACTCAGCACCAACGAAGTGAATCCCTATCCTATATCGCCTTATTGCAACATGCGTATCTGTTACAAGATGCCTGATGAGAACGGTGAGGGAGAGAATTACACCGAATTGACCGAAAAAAAGAAGGCCCTTATTGATAGCGAAATGAATAAGGCGGTCTATAATAATTACCTGGTGCTCGGAGCCGACCGAAAGATGTCTTCGCCATGCTTCTATGTGCTCTATTTCATAGACTGCCTGTTTAAGCACCTGGGTATCTCGTTTGTCAACAATATAGCCTACATGGAGGATATGTGCCGACTGGCTTTCGTCAACATGGATTACTGCTACGACCTGGAGGACAGTGGACGCAAAGTGACGGACTTTACCTATGTAACGAAGGGCTCTATCTTTGATTTTTGCGACACCTACATAGCCCAGCTGATTGGCGAAAGCAAATTAAACTTCCGCTACGAAGACCCCATATATTACTGTGTAGCCAACTCGAAGAACTTCCCCGACGAGGAGGTGAAGAACGTGATTGATGCGCTGTCTAACGGATTTGGCATAAGATTCATACCCAACCGAGAGAGCACACAGATAACAGCGGTCTATATTCGGGATATATTGCGGGATAATACGGCACCAGAGATACCTTGCAAGGTATTGGAACTGGTAAAGACCGACCTGAATACACGTGGATTTAAGCTGACATACAACGGTTCGGAGGATGATACGGCTTACAACTACAGCGACTACAAGCAGGTGGAGCAGGTCACGGCATACAATGAAATCGTGGCCAAGGTGACGAGCAACAATAAGACAACCTATCTGGATAAGCGAAACGGCAACGCCTACCGTGTGAAAATTGATGATGATGCAAAGTCTTCATCGGACGCACGGCCAGCGCTGTTTGAGGTGGGAGCGTTTGGTGATGCGACCTACGGTGATTGCAGCGACGAGGAACTGACAGAGGTTGTGGAAGTAGGATTTGAGCCGGTCATAATGAATGATGTAGGATTTGGCTCGCGCAAGGATCGTATGAATCAGTCGCGTCGCTCTGATACCGTCAGCTTAGCAGATTCCGATTCGGGAGAAGGAGAAAGAGGGTATAGCGACGATATAAACAACGAACAGACCTTTGCTTTCTTCCTCGACGTGAGCATGAAGTACCCATCCTGTCCGCCGCTGATAGATTGCTCGATTTGGTTGAGTTTATCCAATCGTGGCACGATGGAGGGAGGTGTGAAATATACCCAGTTCGTCCTTCAGCGATACGACGAGAGTTTTTCTACGACACGCAATGAGCTGAACAACCGTGTAACGGCAGACGGTCAAGGAAGAACTTCGTCATCACCGATGCCTACGCGCAGAGTGAATCAACCCGCAGATAAGTTTGACAACAAATCGCCTATACACAGCTACGACTGCGGATTGATGCTGGGCATCATGCGAGGACCAGGCAATGAGTCGGGTATTGAAGACATTGAGGAGAACTACGACGAGGAGGGTAACTTTAAGTATGTGATGACGGGTAAAAAATCGGCCTTCCACAGCGACATCTGCGACAACTACAACCGCCTCTTTGACTACAACGGTACCGAGCAAGGTGGGGTGGATGTGAGCGGACGCTTCTCGCTGAAGCTGAGGGCTGAGAAACCGAACCCCGAAGGGGGATTCTTCCCGATTACCGACGTCAACATGCAGAAGCGCGGCCTCTTCGACAAGTTCTATGCCGAGTATGCCCACTTCGTCACCCATCGCAAGCTGCTGAAGATGAAGCTGCGCATCGAGATGGCCGACCTGCTGCGGATAGACTGGAGCAAGCGCTACACCATCGGCCAGTACAAAGGCTTCATCAACAGGTACGAATACACCGTATCAGATGAAGGGATGGGAGTCGTCTCGCTGGAGATGTACACGATGTAAACCCATCACAGACAACGGATAACTGACAACTGATCACTAATAACTAACAATGATTCAATAGACAATGAATATCGGAGCAGATTCTTTTCCCAAGGAGTTTAATATGGTAGGGTCGCCAGTGGTGCTTGTGCTGAGCGATGTGTTGAGTAGCTTCCCTGTGGGGAGCACCTTCCGCCAGGTGGAGATTACGGTAACGGGAGTTGTGGAAGGCGAAGGTGAAACGCAGTCGTATGTTTACCTGGTTGACGCAAGCAGCGACCGGCTGAATGTGGATATAGCCTCTGCGCTACGCAGTATGTTGTTCAATATTGGTTATGGTTCAACGTGGCTTGATAGGGATGTGATAAACTATCCGTCGGTGACGTTCCGCGTGGATTACCGCACGAAGTATATGGTGGATGGTGAAATCTATTACGGAGAAAGCCAGCTGTATAATGCCGGATGCCGTGCGGTACCAGGGCGTATTAGTGAGATGGACCGTCTGCGTATCAATGGCCATGTGGCTGACTACTACAACCTACTGCGCTTTACCACCAAGCCTTCTGACGGCATAGAAATTGTGCCTGTGGGTGAGAATGTGGTGACGCACTCCGTCGGGAAGTTGTCTGGCGTGGTTGGCCAGACCTATAAGGTCGATGTAGCAGGCGTGCACTCCTTGGCCGATGGCCGTAAGGTGTATGGTGTGGTGGATGATGGTACACTCTTCTCGCTGCGGTTCCTTAACTCGATGGGTGTACTTGATACCGCCACGGCGATATGTAAGGAGGCGCTGAGTTACAGCGTACAGACGGAAGGCTACAACCTGACCACCGCACCGAGCAACAGATTGCCCTCTGGTATGGAGGCGCTGAAGAGCGGCGGGCGTGGCAAGCTGGCACTGAGCAGCGGATTTGTGAACCGCCAGTGGGCCGACTGGTGGGCTGAGGAGGTGATGCGCACCACCAAGTGCTGGATTAAGTATGGCTATCAATATAGTACAAACGGCAATAAGTATGATGACCTTCCGCTGTGGTTGCCCTGTATTCTCACCCCCAAGGATGAGGATATTGTGGTGTACGACCGCAGTAGTCAGGGGCTTTGCTACGTAGAGTTTGAAGCGGAGATTGGCATCGAAGGAAGCCTTCTGCGAACGGTTATTCATTAGTGTTTTTAGAAAGAAATTTGTAAAAACGATAATTTATCTTCAAATATAGAAATTAAATGAATTTAATTCATAAAATATGCGCCGTGGAAACCACGATGTCTTTAGCATCGTGAGGGAAACGGCGCTGCATTATCCCTGGTTTTCGATATAATGTTTCACAGTCTATTGACTGACGTTTCCAATCGTTGATACGAAGTAACCGTCGGTCCAAAATGTTCTTTCTCTCCAGTATATCCGCCGGAGCACGGACTCTTTTTCTTTCCATATCCTGTATGTCGTTTCTTGTTTCAATTTCCTAACTATCTGTAGCGGTGACATCTTGGGAGGAGCCGATACGAGTAAGTGTACATGGTCTTTGTCCGTTTCCATCACTTCGATGCAAAAGTCGCTGTTTGCGGCCACTTGCTGAAGGGCATTATTCACGGAATTATCCTGGTATATAAATACATTATCAAGCATCACACGCCTTCGGTACTTATATACCAGGATGATGTGATACTTGATAAGGTATTTGGAGTGGTTGGATGAGATGTACTCTTTCTGTCTCTTTCCGTCGGTGTTTAGTGCTACATAAAGAACTTATCTCCAGGCTTCCTTACTCTGAGGTAGTAGAGGTACATCCCTCCGAACAGGAACACGCAGAATGCTACGCACTGATATAATGTCTCAATCATGGTTCACGAGTTATTACGTTATACAATAGGATTCACTTGCTCCAGTTCCATGTTATCAAGGTACTCGATAAGGAACTCATGTAGCGTGGTGGGTTTGAGAACGCCACCGATGCCACTTACATAGATGGTCTTGTCCTCCAGGTCAGCGCAGTAGATGGCATCGAGCATGACATCATCCGTATAGCCTCGCTCAAGTTCGATGCGTACCATGGGCAGCAGCTCCATCAGCTCGCGCCTTACAGTGTATTCGGTCTTGAAATTGTTGTAGCATACGGTTGCATGGATGCAAAGCACCGATTCCTTGACGTGCAATGATCTGAGCGACTGGCCGAAGTACTCCCTCAGCGTCTGTTCTACCCGTTCTCTGGTCATGGTTTCGCTGTTCGTCTTCATACGCGGCCCTCCCTTGCACTAAGTTGTCTGACAAATCTCATGGCCCGGTAGTGTTGGCCATCCACCTCTAAGGGGATGAACATTACTTCCTTCATTCCGTCACTGTGTACACACTTGCCGATTGTACCGTCGGCTACCTGGATGGTGGAGATGACGGTTGCTCCACGGAACGCCTGCATGATCCGCTCACACGATGCGATGCGCTGCGCTTCGATTCTTGATTTCTTTCTCATAATACAATATGTTTTTGGGTTGATGTTCCTATACCTATTATATTACACAGCGAAGCGAGCGTAGCGGCGGCCATAGTCGGCTGCCCAGTCGTTCCTACCGAAGCGTACCTTGGAGTAGGCCATGCGGTTCCGCTCGTCGTACTTCTTCCAGTAGTCCTTCTCCTTGCGGACGATGGCGCAAGCGTATGAACCGGCATTGGTCTTGCGAAGATTCTCCCAAGCCTTCTTCCATGCCCAACGGAGGCATTCGCCAAAGGTCATGCTGTCAGAATGCTTGCGGTAGCAACGCCAAGCCATCTTAAAAATCTCGCTCTTGTTGAAGTTCTTTGCTCTCATATCGCTAATTGTTTTGGTTTTCATGGTGCAAATGTATAAACATGATTATTCATATCAAAACAATTAGGTAAATATGTTTATTCTATTAATATTATTTAGCATATATATGATTATTCATTTTGATATTTGATGTATATTTGCAGAGAAAAATCAAAAAACATACATATAATATGGATAGAATAAAAGAACTAATCAAAGAGAAAGGAATGACTCAAGAACAATTTGCGTCAAAACTTGGTGTTACAAGAATATCAGTAGTAAAGACGCTTGCTGGTAATCCATCAGTAGATACACTAAGGAAAATGGCAAATGTTCTTGGCGTTCCTATGTGGCAACTATTTGCAACAAAGGATGAAGTGATTGGTGAACAATCAAACACTATCACATGCCCCAAATGCGGCGCGCGTTTCAAGCTCGAAGAGGAAACCACTAACGACTAATCCCTATCACTATGTTGCGAGGCTACAAATACCGTATCTACCCAACCGAAGAGCAGCAAGTAATCCTTGCCAAGCATTTCGGCTGCGTGCGCTTTGTCTATAACTGGGCGCTCGATACAAAGTCTCGCGCATGGAAGGAGGAACAGAAGAACCTCGGAGAGTTTGACTTGGTAAACAAGATGCAACGTGAGCTGAAGAATGAATACGAGTGGCTGCGTGAGGTAAACTCTGGAAGCCTTTCGTATGCCATCCGCCAGATGAATGCGGCCTACCAGAACTTCTTCAAGAAAAAAGCCAAGTTCCCGAACTTCAAGAAGAAATTCGGAACGCAAAGGTTCAACTGTCCTCGTTTTAATAAGGCTGACTTCCGCCACGGACTTCTTGAAATCATGAAGTTCCGTGGTAAGAATGCCATCCGATGCAAGTTCCATCGACGTTTCTATGGTGAACTGAAGCGTGTCACCATCACTAAGGAGTGTGACGGTAGATACTACGCCTCCTGCCTGGTAGAAGACAGCTTCACGCCACTACCTCAGAAGAAGGTATTGCGTGAAACTGCCATCGGTATTGATACCGGGTTGACGCATTTCGCAACGCTGTCAACCGGCGAAAAGATTGCTTCTCCCAAAATGTCAAAGAACGCTTCGCTGCGGATGGCTCGCTTGCAGCGTTCGCTTTCGCGAAAGAAGAAAGGCTCTTCCAATTACGCCAAAGCAAAGCTGCGTATCGCTCGCCTACATTCCAAAGTCGCTCACCGCAGAATCGACTTCCTGCACAAACTCACATACAGACTGACTCACGAAAGCCAAGTGAGTTGCATCTGTGTAGAGGATCTGAACGTACAGGGGATGATGAAGAACCATCACCTTGCGTACAGTATAGCCGATGCCGGGCTTGGAGAGTTCTATCGCCAACTCGCCTACAAATGCGATTGGTATGGCGTAGCCTACCGAGTGATTGACCGCTTCGCTCCATCGAGCAAGCTGTGTCACCATTGCGGCCATCGGATGAACAAAATGCCGCTATCTGTGCGGAGGTGGACGTGCCCGGAATGTGGCACCCACCATGACCGAGACATCAACGCGGCTAATAATATTAAAGAATTTGGCCTAATGGCCCTACCCGTGCAACGCGGGGAAGTCAAGCCTGTGGAGAAGCCTCCCGTGGACGACCGTGCTACTATGCACCTAAGAAGCGATGCTCCTAAGAAGCAGGAAAAGTCTGTGAGAGCTATCTCGCAAGCCGATAAGTCTTTAGCTTAGCGGTCGTTGACAAACTCTGACTCACCAGTACCGTAGCGATGTACGCTCCTTGTCAAATCGTGCTTGGTGGCTACGTTCTCCAGCTTCTTCTCCAGCTGCTCCACGCGGTCGGCCAATCGGACTACCTGTTCAATCAGCTTGCGGTTCTCTGCCAGTAGAGCCTTCAAGGGGTCTTCAATCGCCTCTTCCGTCTTACGGCTTGATTTCGCACGCTTATTGACTACTTTCATTCGATCCTTCTTGTCCTCCGACCCCCACGATGGATCGTCAAGGAAGTGGCTCATGGGGAGATTGGTCACGCGGCAGAGGCAGAGGAAATCATCGACTGTGAAATTGTTCGCCTGTTGCTCGCTGTAGAACTTCTTGAACTTGTTGAAGCTGATATTCATTCTGGAGGCTATCTCCGTAACGGCCAGGTGCGGCTTGCAGCATCGGCCACAGGTTCGGATGTGATCGTAGTGGAACACCACGGGGCGGAACTTGGCTTCGGTGATGGCGATGGTATCGGCTGTGCGGTAGCGCTCCTCCTCGCCGTCTAAGGTGAGGAAGGCGCGGAAGGGGATGCGGAAGAGGTTGCACACCTTGACCAAATCTCGCACACGGATGGTACCCTGTGAGGTCCAGTGCTTGAAGGTGTTGACCGGCAGGTCTAACCTGGCGCACAGCGCACGCAGCGAAAGGCCCACCACTTCGGGCAGGTGGGCTATCATCACCTTGTTGAGAGCGACTTCCTTCATCTTTAAATCCTCCTTGAAAATCTATATTTCGTTAAATATTTCGTGATTTCGCACGAAACTCTTGGCAGTTATGTTTATTTATCGCACATTTGCACTTCAAATATAGTGATTATGAACGGACAAGTAAAGGAAAAGGACGAAAAAAATGCAAAACCGATACTTTCGTATCGGTCCGCACTGCCTGCCGACCGCAAGATTCATTTTGGGTTCTGCGAGTTCCTGAAGGGGTATGGCGCCTCGTTTTACACCATGCGCGACCGCATCATCTACGGCACCTCGCCGATTGATGTCTGGGAGCTACGTGGGGTGGATGGGATGCTTCGCGACTATGCGCCAGACTATAACGGGCTGTTGTGCGAGTACTTCGATACGCTGTCGCCAGAAGAGCGTGGGCGTTTCGTGAACTACATGATTGAGACGGGAGGCATGGGCCGGACCAGCTGCTACGCCCGTTTCAGAACCTTTAATTTTGCCCCGTGGGAGATGCGCGGCCTCTTGGCCTTGGAGCAGCTCTATTTGGAGAGGCTGAAGGGCGAGGCTGAACCGCAAGAAAACGCCCCGGCCTAAGCCGAGGGCGATGACTGTGGCGCCACAAGGCGGCCCAATCATTATAAATTATAAATTGTAAATTAGAAACAGGTATGACGATAGATTTTACACACTCCGAATGGGAGGCCAGCACGATGCCTGATGGGTCGGTGATGGTGACATTTAAGGAAGGCCAGACCTACGTGGTGAAGAACGATGGCGTGACGGGCTACGACTTTGTGGTGCCCTACTTGGAAGAGATTCGCCGACACTATCCGGGACATATCGAGGCAGCTGACATGTTGCTTAACCGCATGCTGGGCGACCAGTATATCTATATCCAGAAGAACAAACGGGTTTATGAGTCCTACCTGGCGGTGGTGAGTCTGAACTGCGCTTTCGGCAACTTGGACCATCAGGCCGACCGCGAGAGTACGGGCAACTACCATCCTGAGTTTTCGGGCTGTCCCTTCCGCGCCTTATGCCCCTTTAACGGTTACGCCACACGCAATGCAGGCAAGCGCACCGTCTGCTGCAACCCCTACTATGAAACGGGTCTGTCGAAGCGTGAGCTGGATATTGCTTACCGCTTGATCAACTCAGAGATGAGCGTGGCCGAGATAGCCGCTACGTGCAACATCAGCACCGGCCATTGCAAGGCGGTGTGTAACGACATCTACAAGCACTTCGGCATCAACTCGCGCCAAGAGCTGATTCAACGCCTGAAGAATAAACGGATATTCTAATCCCCATCGAAAAGACTCATCACTAATCTCTCACACGAAATACTCATCACTAAATCCCCCCTCACCATGTTATCCGAAGAGACCATCCGACAACTCAACCTGGTGCCACTGACCGACGTCATGGAGCACCTGGGACACTCCATCGTGCGCAAGACCAAGAAGGCTGCGTTCTACCTCTGTCCGTTTCATGCCGAGACGGATGCCAGCTTCAAGGTGGATTTCCCTGGGTGTGCCAAGGATGGGGGATTGCCGGGGTTCCACTGCTTTGCATGCGGCAACGAGAATCCGCAGAGCAACGGCCGCGGGGCGATGATGCTCTATGCGGCGCTGGAGGGATTGGACCTGAAGAAGGGTGAGGAGTTTAATAAGGTGGTCAATGCGCTGGCAAGGATTGGAAATATCACCATCGACGGAGACAACAAGAACGGCTTCTTTCACCGGGCGCACCAGGCGGAGCATCCGGTGGAGGAGATTCAGTATGTCTATAAGGAGGGCTTTACGAGGGACGAGCTGCGTGCCTTGGGGTGCAGCATGACGCAGCGCTTCATGCCCGACCTTTCGGCCCATGAGCCGACCGAAGAGGCAGTGATGGGTGCCGACGGTAAGCCGTTGATGCGGTGCGCTTGGGGTGAGGAGTTTGACGCTAAGATGCTGACCGAACGCTTCAACCTGCGGGCCGTGGAGCAATACACCACCGAACAGCGTGGCGGGAAGAGCTTTGTGGTGAAGGCGACCGACACCTATCCCGTCTTCGCCTTCGTTTATCAGGATGAAAAGGGGTGGTGGAGCCGCAAGTATGAGCCGCTGTTCCGCCCCGAAGTGGGGAAGGATGGCAAGATGGGGCCCAACTATAAATTTACTTGGTGGTATGAGAAGGGCCGCAAGCGCGACTTGGAGCTGTCGCGGATGATCTATGGCGATAACGACGTGATGGAGGCGCTGGCTACGGGTAAGGTGAAGAGCTGCGACGAGCGAAGACCTGTGATTGAGGTGAAGGAGCGGAGCGGCAAGGATGTGAACACGGTGCGCAAGTTTGATCGCCTGGTGCTGTGCAGCGGTCCGAGGGATGCTATCAACGTCTATTTTCACAGCAACGCGCACGTCTGCTGGCCGCACAGCGAGGCGGTTCCCGTCAGCCGTGAACAGGTGAAGAAGCTGCGCAGCATCGCAGCGGAGGTGATTGTGCTCTACGACATCGACCGCACCGGCATCGAGCAGGCCAACCGCCTGACGCTCGACTGCCTGGAGCTGAAGACGCTCTACCTGCCTGCCGACCTCCAGCTTCGCCGCAGCCAGCGCACGGGGAAGCCCTGCAAGGATGCGGAGGAGTACTTCAACTGCTACCCCGATGTGCTGAAGGAGAACAAGCGCACACAGGGGATTAACGAACACTTCGCTTCGCTGCTGAAGAGTGCCAAGGAGAAGATGTTCTGGAAGGCCATCAACCATCGCCATAAAAACGAGTGGGGCGAGGAGGAGCAGGTCTATAAGTACACCCTCTTGGTGGATAGGATGTGCCAGTTCTTAGCTGCCAGCGGGATGCACCGCTACCGCAAGGATGACACCACCCGCTTTGTCTATGTGTCGGAAGGGTGCAAGGTAGATATTATTCCCGACCGCGACGTAGAGACCAAGGCCAAGGAGGTGATGAAGGAGTACCTGAACAACAGCCTCTATTATGGCGACGAGGGATTGCTTAACGCCATCAGCACCTCACGCGGACTGAACGCCAAGACGCTCTCCGAAATCCCCTTGGCCGACATCGACTTCCGCAGTTACGGTGAGGGGTTCGACTACTTCTTCTTCGGCAATACGGCTGTCAGGGTGACAGCCGACGAGGTGCGCAGCGTGCCCTACGCGCAGATGCCCTACATGGTGAACCGCAAGGCCATCCTCGACGAGGTGCACTACAGTTACGAGGACATGAGCCGTTACTTCGTCATCAAGCCCAACCCCATGATGGAGTCTATACGCAAGCAGTACAAGGCCGACATCTACCACCTGAAGGGGGAGGAGCTGCTGCGCAAGAAGCGCTGGTTCCGCCAGTACGAGGCCAGCCACCGCTATGTGCTGCAATGGAACACCCCCTTGGAGCAGTGCCCACCACTGATTCAGTGCATCTACGACATGAGCCGTATCTATTGGCGCAAGGAGGAGGCGGGCTGCGACCTCAATCCCGAAGAGCGTCAGTTTCAGGACATGCACTTTGTCAACAAGATATTGGGATTGGGCTACATGCTCTCCCGCTTCCGCACCGACACCCGTCAGCAGATGGTGATGGTGACGGACTACTCTGTGGCCGAGGAGGGTAAATCAAGCGGTCGTAACGGTAAGTCGATGTTCACCTTCCTGCTCGACCTGGTGCGACGCAACATGTACGTCAGCGGCAAGGATTACCGCAAGAACCCCGGCGACATGGCCAAGAACTTCTGCGACTTCCAGCTGACGGTGCAATCGGCTGTGATTATTGACGACCTCGACGCAGGGGTGGATGCGGAATCTTTCTATAATAACACCTCGCGCCTATCCGTGCGCAACCTCTACGAGAACACCGTGCGCCTCTCGCCCGAAGAGACCCCGAAGATGATCATCTCCATGAACCGCCCCTTCAACCTTGCGGCACCCTCTACGCATGGCCGCACCTGGCCCATCTTCCTCAGCGACTACTACCACGAGGATGGCATAGCCACCGACGATGAGCGCCGCACGCCCGAAACCAAGTTCGGCTACCACATCACCAAGGGATGCAACGACGAGGAGAAGCGTCTGAATATCAACCTGCTCATCTACTGCCTGCAACTCTACTTCCAGTATATTAAGGAGAACAAGGACGTGATGCGACCGCCCATCGGCGAAGAGGCCAGCATGCGCCTGGCTTATCAGGACATCCCCGACAAGCGCTTCGTAGAGTGGGCCAACGACTACTTCCGCAACCCGTGGCGCTTTGGCCGGCCTATCTCGCTGCGTGAAATGATGCTCTCGCTGCACGACTACATGGGGGTGCGTATCACCAAGACCGAGACCTCCACCAAGCTGGCTAAGTTCAAGGAGAACATGCGCAAGTATTGCCGCATCATGCGTATCTTGATTAATCCCGATGTGGTATATAGCGGCAAGGAGGACATGCGCAAGGGGGTCGTTCGCCGCCGGGCCTGGGAGACCGTCTGGGGTGAGGATGGCTACCCCGTGGAGCCACGCACACGCAGCTGCACCACCACCTCCGGAAGCCCCGACTGCTGGTACTTCTACCGCTTCGGCGACGAACCAAAGACCAGCAAGGAGGTACTATCAGCACCGGATGAAGATGAGGAACTGAAATATAGTTAGATATTAGTGATTAGTATATGACAATTCAACCAAATAATACTTATCTTGGCGACTGCTTGGAGCTTCTTAACGGATGCTACGAAGGGAGTATTGATATGATACTTTGTGATCCTCCGTATGGCACGCTCAACAAAAAGAATGAGAAGGCCGCATGGGACCAACCCATAGACCTTCAAGAACTATGGAAGCATTACAGAAGAATACTCAAGCCAAATGGTGTAGTGGTACTCTTTTCACAAGGTTTATATACTGCAGAACTCATGTTATCATGCAAGGATATGTGGAGATACAACTTGGTATGGGACAAATGCACCAGTACAGGCTTTCTTAATGCAAACAGGATGCCCATGCGACAGCATGAGAATATCAGCGTGTTTTACCGTAAGCAGCCCACATTCAACCCACAGATGAGAAAATGTCTGCACAGTGAACGAAACCATGGACGAGGAAAACTAAACAATACACCCAAAACAAACAGCTGTTATGGTAATTTTGGCTACACCAATCAGGAAATTAAAGACGAGAAGTTCCCGACGAGTATTATCAGCATACCAAGGGAGCATCGTAACGGAGCGTACTATCACCCTACACAGAAACCGGTAGAATTGATGCGCTACCTGATACGAACTTATTCTAATCCAGGAGAGGTTATACTGGATAATTGTATGGGAAGTGGAACGACTTGTGTTGCTGCTATTCTCGAAGGAAGGGAGTATATAGGTATGGAGAAAGAAGAGAGTTTTTATCACATCGCCAACGAACGGATTAAATCTATTATAATATAAGGTATGGAACATAAGGTTGGAAGCGTATTTACGTACAAGAGTAAGGAGGATTCTTTGGTTGTGAAACTGCGTGTGGTAAAAGTGAGGTGGAGCCCATACCATTGCTTCGGATGTTTCTTTTGGGACAAACTCTACCCATGCGACGGGAAGAAAGCGCTTGGCGACTGCCGATGCTCACACCGTGCAGACAAAACTGATGTTATATTTAAGGAAGTCAAAGAGTAAACAATCGCCTGATTGCATTTGGAACGAACTTGTCTGTGCGAGATGCTGAAACGAAACGTTAAAAGTTCGAAATCACGAAATATTTAACGTTCTAAGCGTGCGAAATCACGAAATAATATTCTATATTTGCAATCGAAATCAAGAAATTGTATGAAGAAAATAAATCAAATAACCCACATGGAGCCTGGTAAGCTGATACGGTTGAACATGACCGATGAGCTGAAGATGAAGATGCAGGTGGCCGACAAATGTCTTGTGGCTATCTTCATGCTGGATGCCGTGGTCATGGCACAGGTAGAACGGCTGGTGTTCCGTGCCATGGGCATAGCCAAGCAAGAGGGACTTTTCCGCCACGAGGTGAAGAGGGATATGAATGCCATCAAGCAGATTATAGACCGCAAACGTAGGTCGCACCAGGGGAATGCCATTGAGTGCTATGTTGATTTAATGTATATGTGGCTACCTCAGTGTAAGATGCGCTTCATGGAATATGGAACGAGAGCGGAGGATTACTTGCTCTCTGCTTTCGTGCGGAAGTCTGGAAGCATATTGGCTAAAACAGAAGATGAGTTTGAAGCGCTTTGCGTGAAAAATGGTTTCTCTCACCCTAAGCTGCTGGCCACGCTCTCGATGATAATAGGTCTTTGCTTTAAGGCCACCCAGATTCACGCCTTTCAGTTTGGTGAACTTCGCAAGATTTACAGCGCTTCGGAAATGCTGCTCACCATGGGCGGTAAATTGTGGTCCTACGTGGAAGATCGGATTGATAACAGCAAGGTCAACGAGCCAATCATTAATCACGTGATGGATTTGGCTAAAGGCTTGATGGAGCGCCTATGTATAGACCGTGAGCTGGTTTTTGGCTCAGTGGATGACAAGAATATACGTGAGAGTATCGACACGATGTGCGACGAGCTGGGAGGACAGGCTTTGATGGATGTGACCGACTCAGCGCTTGTGACCATCGCGATGGAATATACCGAATTTTACCTGGCTTGCCTGCGCATGGATTTGCTTGAGGATGGTAAGGTAGATGAACGATATAAGCAAACCATATCAACCATCATCGGCCAAGAGCGAGTAGATAAACTGCTTGATGAGCTTCGCGATGTGGTTCCGATGCGTGAGGATGAGGACCTGATAGACCTTTCCCAACGCTTGCCAGATGGCGAAGCGGATAGCGCGATACGTCTGTTCAGAAGCGAAATGATGCGCAGAAGCCGTGGTTGATTTTTGATTCAATGAAAATGTGAATAATCATAGTTATGTTTAATATAATATACATTACACATATAATTAATGTTACTATCGTAATCTAATTATCATTTTTTTGCTTCCCTCGCGCCCGTGACGGGTTATTGGAAGTTTTTTATTTGAGTTCATTGAAATATTGAATGATAAGCCTACTGAAGTCCATCGGCTATGGACACACGGGTGTTTAGGGATGGTGTGTATCGGTCGTGCGGTGAAGCCCGCTGAACGAAGCTAACGACCATCTAAACGTTCGGCCTGGGATGTAGGTGGTTCGACTCCACCGGTAGGCACAAGTTACTTTATTAAGCATAAGTCAACTACCTCTAAGCTAAAGACTTATCGGCTTGTGAGATGTTCTCACAGACTTTTCCTGCTTCTTAGGAGCATCGCTTCTTAGGTGCTTGGTAGCACGGTCGTCCACGGGAGGCTTCTCCACAGGCTTGACTTCCCCGCGTTGCACGGGTAGGGCCATTAGGCCAATTTCTTTGATATTCTGAGCCGCATTGATGTCGCGGTCGTGGTGGGTTCCACATTCGGGACACGTCCACCTCCGCACAGATAGCGGCATTTTGTTCATCCGATGACCGCAGTTATTGCACAGCTTGCTTGAAGGAGCGAAGCGGTCAATTACTCGGTATCCTACTCCATACCACTCGCATTTATAGGCGAGCTGGCGGTAGAACTCTCCGAGTCCGGCATCGGCAAAGCTGTACGCAAGGTGGTGGTTCTTCATCATCCCCTTTACGTTCAGATCCTCCACACAGATACAACTCACTTGGTTCTCGTGAGTCAGTCTGTATGTGAGTTTATGTAAGAAGTCGCTTCTGCGGTGAGCGACTTTGGAATAAAGGCGAGCGACATGCAGCTTTGCTTTGGCGTAGTTGGAAGAGTCTTTCTTCTTGCGCGAAAGCAAACGCTGCATGCGAGCCAACCGCAGCGAAGCGTTCTTTGACAATTTGGGAGAAGCAATCTTTTCGCCGGTTGACAGCGTTGCGAAATGCGTCAAGCCGGTATCAATACCTATGGTTGTTTCGCGCAATACCTTCTTCTGAGGCAGTGGCGTGAAGCTGTCTTCTACCAGGCAGGATGCGTAGTATCTACCGTCACACTCCTTGATGATGGTGACGCGCTTCAGCTCGCCGTAGAATCGTCTGTGGAACTTGCAACGTATGGCATTATTCCCACGGAACTTCATGATTTCAAGAAGTCCGTGGCAGAAGTCAACCTTGCTTAAACGAGGGCAGTTGAACCTTTGTACTCCGAATTTCTTCTTGAAGTTCGGGAACTTGGCGTTTTTCTTGAAGAAGTTATGGTATGCCGCATTCATCTGGCGGATGGCATACGAAAGGCTTTCCGCGTTTACCTCACGTAGCCACTCGTATTCATTCTTCAACTCACGTTGCATCTTGTTCACCAAGTCAAACTCTCCGAGGTTCTTCTGTTCCTCCTTCCATGCGCGAGACTTCGTATCGAGCGCCCAGTTATACACAAAGCGCACGCAACCGAAATGCTTGGCAAGGAGTACTTGCTGCTCTTCGGTGGGGTAGATACGGTATTTATAGCCTCGCAACATGGTGATAGGGATTAGTCGTTAGCAGATTCCTCTTCGAGTTTGAAACGTGCGCCACATTTGGGGCAGGTGATGGTGTTATTCTCTTTTTCGGAATAGAATAACTCTGTTACATCACATCCTATTGCATCAGCAATCCTTAGTAGAATTTCGGCAGAAGGGTTTCCATTTATATGGGTACTAAGAGTAATTCTTGTTATACCCATTTTAGATGCAACCTCTGTAACTGTTGTGCCATATTTCTTTATGGCTTCTTTAATTATTAGCTTTTCTATCATCGTAGTATTTGTTTAATTCCGATGCAAAGATACAATTTATATCTATATGTAAAACGATGGTATTACTAAACTATGTTAAACGTATTCGAATAATATATCAAATAGTTTTGTATGTAAAACGATTGTATTACATTTGCAGCGTGAAACCAATAAACAACACGCGATATGAGAGCAAATAACTTCAACAAGAGCGAGATTTTCAAAACGGCTTGGCGTTGCTACCGCAAGCATTCTGACAGCATGACCTTTGGCGACTGCCTCCGTTGGGCATGGAAGAAGGCGTGGGAAAATCTTCGCAAGACCAATGCCGGTGCTTATGCTTGCGCCATCCTCCGCAAGGAGAAGGACTACTGGAAGAAGTACGACGAGCGGAACCGCATGGCCTACTCCAAGGTACGCTTCGGTAGGAACGACTGGGCAGCCGACTATGGCCGCCGCTACGCTCGCTTCGCTGTGTAATATAATAGGTATAGGAACATCAACCCAAAAACATATTGTATTATGAGAAAGAAATCAAGAATCGAAGCGCAGCGCATCGCATCGTGTGAGCGGATCATGAAGGCGTTCAGTGGAGCAACCGTCATCTCCACCATCCAGGTAGCCGACGGGACAATCGGCAAGTGTGTACACAGTGACGGACTGAAGGAAGTAATGTTCATCCCCTTGGAGGTGGATGGCCAACACTACCGGGCCATGAGATTTGTAAGACAACTTAGTGCAAGGGAGGGCCGCGTATGAAGACGAACAATGAAGACCTGACGAAAGAGCGTGTAGAACAGATGCTGAGAGAGTACTTCGGCCAGTCGCTCAGAACATTGCACGTCAAGGAATCGGTGCTCTGCATCCATGCTAACATATGCTACGACAACTTCAAGACCGAGTACACCGTAAGGCGCGAGCTGATAGAGCTGCTGCCTATGGTACGCATCGAGCTGGAGCGAGGCTATACGGATGAAGTCATGCTCGACGCCATCTACTGCGCCGACCTGGAGGATAAGACTATCTATGTAAGTGGTATAGGTGGCGTGCTCAAGCCCACAACGCTACATGAGTTCCTTATCGAATACCTTGATAACAGGGAACTGGATCAAGTTAAACCTATTGTATAACGTAACAACCCTGTTAACTATGATTGAGACATTATATCAGTGCGTAGCATTTTGCGTGTTCCTGTTCGGAGGGATGTACCTCTACTACCTCAGAGTAAGAAAGCCTGGAGATAAGTTCTTTATGTAGCGCCAAACGCCGACGGAAAGATGCTGAAAGAGTATATATCATCCAACCACTCCAAATACCTTATCAAGTATCACGTCATCCTGGTATGTAAGTACCGAAGGTATGTGATGCTTGATAAGACAATGGATGATGCCTTGAAGCTCCTCCCAATTTGTCGCCGCTACAGATAGTTAGGAAAATTAAACTTTTTAAATATAAGAGATATGACAACATTTTACATTGCAACAGTTAAGTGCGAAAAGACAATGGAGAGTGGCGCTGTAAAGCGCGTCTCTGAGAAACTGCTGGTAGATGCGTTGAGCTTTACCGAGTGCGAGGCCATGGTGACGGAGTATATGCAGCCGCAAGAGTTTGAGGTGGCTGGAATCGCCAAAACGAAATACTGTGAACTGATCCGCAAGTACACGGTGAACGAGGAGGGTAAACGGGAATATGAGGTAAACGGTGACGAGTCTTTCTTCGATGTGAAGGTATGCTTCATGATGCTTGATGAGAAATCGGGTGAGGATAAGAAGAGTTACACCAACCTCTTGGTGTTTGCCAAGGATATTGATGATGCCCGCCGCATGGTAATCAGCGCCATGAAGGGAACAATGGCCGGCTACACCATCGAGAGCATCAAGAAGACCAACATTGTGGACCATGTTTCACTGCTTGAAAAGTAAATTTTATGGAATGGTTTGAAATCTATTGGTTTGGTCTGTTCTTCAGTCTGATTCTGACTTTCGCCCTCTTCACTAACGACACGCTGTACGGATTCAATGGCAGCTGGAAGCGAAGGGTAATCTTTGTTGCCATGTGCTTAGGCTCCTTCGCCACGTTAATCTTCGTGTGCTTTGTCATGGTCTATGCCGTAGCCTCTTATCTTATCGAACGCAACAATCGCAAGTAGCGAGGTCTGTAATCATTAATCACTGATAACTAAATAGTAATCACTAATCACGGATGACTAATATGGAATCACTCAACTTAGACGCCAAGGATGCGGCCAAGATGCTGGGCGTAACCAAGGAGACGATCTATAACTACATCAAGAACGGTGTGCTGGACGGTGAGAAGCGCGGAGGCAAGGTTTTCGTTAAGAAAGCCTCGGTGGAGCAATTTGCCCGGCTCGACACCGACACCTTGATGCGGCAACAGATAGCGGTCGATGCGATGGTCGAGCGACTGAAGGAGGACGCGGTGTATTACAGCGACTGCCTTAAACGGAAGGCCCACCAGAAGGCGCTGATACGAAGCAAACTAAACGAGCAGGACTATATGATGAAGCTCATCAGGCGCCGCAACCTCTTCGCCACCTTCTTGAACACCCTGCTCAAGGTCTATGACGAAGAGACGGATGATAAGCGAACGGTTGAAATCTGCTCGCGGGTCATCATGGATTGCCAGTCGCTCGATGATGTGGCCGACGATTACGGTCTGAGCCGTGAGCGCATTCGCTGCATCTTGGAAAAGGGTGTACAAAGGATGAGTAACGTCACCAAATACACCCAGCTTCGCCAGCGAAACATCTATCTGGAGGAAGAGAACAAGCGGATGCAGCGCCTGATTGCCGAGTTGAAGCAACAGCTTGCCAAAGGATTCGAGGAGAGCAAGGTAACCGGTGTGGCCACCCTGTTCGGTCTGAAGCAACAGGTTATTAACGACATGCTGCCCAATAGCATCTTGGGCCTCAGGATGATAGATCTTGACGTTTGCATCAGCGTCCGAACGTTTAATGGTGTGAGGGCAATCGGTGTTGATACCCTTTATGATCTGGTGCAAAAGCGAGATGATGATATATTATCCACGCGCAATGTGGGGCGAAAAACCCTTGCCGAGTGCCGCAATGTGCTGGCTCATTTCGGCCTGAAACTTGGTATGACTACCGACGAGATTTATGCCTTCATGATGGCTGAATCGAACGTAAACAACAACAAAACCATCTGACGCTATGGCTTATCTTAATTTTAAATCCGACCGCGACCGCCAGGCGGTCTGCCTCTTCCACGTAGAGACCGAGGAGGATATGTTGAACTACCGCATTCGTGAGCTCGAAAGCGCCCCAGCCAATGAACGCAACGAGCGACTGATTAAAGCACTCCGTGCGCAACGCACGGAACTGATTGTACGCAACATTTCACGCTATTAGCCCTATGGAACTACCAAACAACGATCTGATGGCACCGCTAAAGACCATCTTCGAGCAGCGCAAGCGAGGCTTCCCCCTACCCCTCCGATTGCGCGACGCCACCTACCACCTCTGCCTGGAGGACACCAACGCCATGCTCCTGCTCTCCTACTGGAAAGCCGAAGGAAAGCCCTTCCCCTTGAGCGTGCGAAACGCCAAAGAGAACATCAAAGGCTGCATGGTCATCTCCTTCACCGACCAAGACGGCAACAGCTTCAACCTCTTAGAACGAGCACTCTTAGAGCTTGAAGCAAAAGCCCAAATCAAGGTCGTAGTCAAGTAACTGCTAACTAAAAACCAATCACTAATCACTAAAACAAATGGATATTAAATTGTTAGAAGGAGGTTGCATCCCCACCAAAGGCAGCGAAGGCGCAGCCGGTTACGACCTCTATGTAGCGCAAGATACCGTCATCAACCCTCGCGGTGTGAACTGCGGCCGTACACTGGTTCCGCTCCATCTCTGCATGGAAATCCCCGAAGGTCAAGAGGCCCTCATCGACCCCCGCAGCGGCTGTTCAGCCAAAGGCATGCCAGGCATCAGCAAGGATGTGTTTGATTTTATCATGGGCCAGTATAATACAGACTGCAACCATCTGAGCGAGGAGCAAAGAAAGCGTATCGACAAAGAGATAACCGACAACATGAACCGCTTCGATGCCGACGTGCTGGAGGGCAAGATAGACTCCGACTACCGCGGCATTATCTCCGTCATCGTCCACAGTCACGAAGATCGTCCATTCGTCGTCACGAAGGGCACCCGCATAGCTCAGATCACCTTCATCAAGGTAGAGAGCCCCACCTTCCATCAGGTAGAAAACCTAAGCACCACCCCGCGCCAGGAAGGAGGCTTCGGGCATACAGGGATATTATAATCATTTAATCGCATAATTGTAGATATGGAAACTATTAACAACGACTTTGATGTGCGTTTGGGCCTGCTAAGAGAAACCGGGTACAACGTAGAGGTTGCGCAGAAATGTTTGGATTTCGTGCGTGGTGTCAATGAGGTTAAGAAGCATGAATCATCAAGCGACAGACTGGCAGATGGTGTTTACCTTATTGACACAAAGGGTAATGCAGTGCGCTACGTTGGTGAAGATACCGAAACCGTAAACGATACAGCTTATATCGGTGTCGTACAGGGTAGCCACAGCGTAGCCATTTCCCTATACGATGCAAGTAAGAAAGAAATTACGCTTACATCAAAGGGAAACGATAAAAAACACGGCGGCTATAAATACAAATATACGGACGCAGTGCAGGACTGGGACGGCGAAGCAAACACCGAAAGGCTAAAGCAAATAGGGCTTAATCCTGCTATCCAGCTAAAGGATGGCGAGTATATCCCGTCACTGGCAGAAATGTACCTAATCAGCCTAAACCTCAAGGTTATTAACGCTGCTATTCGTTTTGTAGGTGGCGAATATATATCAGACTGTTGCTGGAGCAGCACCGAGTACAGCGCGACATCCTCGTGGTTTTTGAACCTATACAACGGCGGCGCTGGCACTGGCACTAATGATTCAGTCTATCGCAGAGTTCGCCCCGTTAAGCATTTTTCCGATAATCAAAACGCATGATGGTTTTAAAATATTAGAGGAACTGAAAAAGTAAGGAAAAATGAGACTAAGAATCGCAAGAAAGATTACCGCATCATACAGAAAGAAAAAACGAAACGGTGAGTATGAAAAGAAAGAAAGCACACTTCATCTTTATCCTAAGTATTGCCCTATCTGCGGAAAACCATACAATGAAAAAGAGGTAAAGGAGGAGTGAATATGGAAGCAAGTTTATACATTATAAAATATAACGATGTCGAAAGCTTTGATTTATCCGAAGCGAAATGGATTGATGCATCGCTATCTCAGCCAGAGCAGGATGTCGAGGTTATTGTGCTGCTAAAAACGGTTTCAGAAGGAATCTATAAGATAGCCTTCGGACATATCGTAGATAAAAGCAAATGCGTTGATTATAACGGATGGAATATTGAGGGTGTAAGGTATTGGATTCCTTGTCCAGAAATGCCAAAATAATAGGAGATTGAGTCATGGAAAGAAAGGTTGGTAGCAAGTTTAAGTTTGGAGATACAGTCTTGAAAGTAATAGAAAGAGAAGAAGAGCCTTATTGCAATGGTTGTTTTTTGTTTGACCATGATTTGTCATGCAGTAAAAGTTCGATATATAGTTTGACAGGTGATTGCATTTGGTACAGTAGGAGTGATAAAAAAGATGTAATTTTTGAAGAAGTAAAATAAAAAGCAGGAGATTTGATATGATAGAATATATTAGCTTTAATATTAAGAAGGGTGGCTTGACGCACACTATTAGTATTGACACCGATATTGATGGCCATCTGCCGTATGACTTGGCAGAGGCATTCTCTGAGGTTATTCGTCTGACCTATACTAACCCAAATATAGTCATTGAGGAGCTTGTGGCTAAATATGGGTTGCCAGAAAGTTTAAAACAATCTATCCGTGAGAATATTGACTACGTGACTTGGCATAAGCCTGATTTTGTGCCCAATATCAAAGAGCCTATATTCGTCGTATTCGAGGATGATAGTGAGAAACCTTTCGTTATCAATGATATTATCGATGACAATGAATGGGAGCATTTTGTAAATGATAAGAAGCCGAAGCAATGGTGCTATCTCAAAGAAGTTTTGAAGGAGTGTGTCAAGATATGATACCAAAGAAGATTTATCTGAACTACGTCAATGAGGATGACGATGAAAAGACTTGGAGTGAAGAGCCTGTTAGCGTGAATGACTGCGATATGCAGAACCGTGAATATACTGACCTCTCAAAGGTCATCCATGATGCAAGCGAAGAGCCAGAAGAAGAACTTATATTATGTGACAGTGTTCATCTCCGCTACTTTGTCGGTTGCTGGAACAGGAATTTTCCATGGGCTAATTATTGCAAGATACATGGCATTACACGATGGGCATACGTCAAGGATATATTCCCGAAAGGAGGTGAGCAATGAACGATAGATATACCTGGAATGACCTACTCGCTGATATTAGCAAGCTGAGTAACGAAGAGCGTAATACGCCTGTTGCTGTTGCTGGTGAGAATACGCCATTTACATGTGATGTGAAGTTTTCAAGAGTACCGAGAGACATGTATTGGCATGAGGATTTTGGAGATGAGTGTGTCTATGAGGATGAGATGGAAGATATTAAGCCAGAGGATTGCACACTTGTTGCCAAGAAAGGAACGCTGTATTTTGATGTATATTAAAAATTAGCGAAATGAACAGAGAAATTAAATTCAGAGCCAAGTGCAAGGACAATGGCGATTGGGTATATGGTAGCTATATTCAGTCGTATAACAACAATGATTGGATTGTGCAAGGCGGTGATTTCTTTGCCGTTGACAGCGATACGGTCTGCCAGTTCACGGGATTCCATGACGAGGAAGGAAAGGAGATATATGAGGAGGATATATTTTATTACGTTTTCAAGAGGATAAAATATATAGTGTACTTCAACAACATCACAGGTAGATTCAGCTTTGCTGCTTTGGGGGCTTATGATATACGGAATAGGTCAATGCACAATTTGTGGATGAACTTTAATTTATATAGCCGTGTAATTGGCAATAAATTCGATAATCCCGAACTATTAGAGAATGATTAATCATAAGATATAAGATATGAAAGAAATTATCATTGATGGTGTAACATACATTTGTACGCCGAAAGAAGAGCAATCGGTAAAGAAAGTAGATCATGAGTATGTTGACCTTGGATTGCCGAGCGGTCGGCTGTGGGCTATTTGTAATATAGGCGCTGAAAAACCTACTGATTGTGGCGATTACTTCGCTTGGGGAGCTGTTGAGCCGTACAATCTTGATAATTTTAATATGGACAATTACGATAATACAGAAGCGGACAAGCTAACAGATATAGATGATGCGCACGATGCCGCAAAGGTATTGTGGGGTGATGAGTGGAGAATACCGAATCTTACTGATTTTGATGAACTGATTGAACACTGCACGTATGATTCGGAAGTTATTGACGGAATTATGTGTGGCGTGTTTACATCTAAAGCGAACAATCAAAAGATTGTTATGCCTGCCGCAGGCTGCTTTGGTGTCTGTTCGCTCAGCAGCCGTGGCAGACGCGGTTACTACTGGAGTCGGTCGTTCGATACGTCATCGTACGCTGGTATGCTGTACTTCAATTCCAGTGAACGGGACCCCTATGCCGGTTACCGCAAACACGGGTACTCTGTGCGTCCCGTGCGGTGTTAGTTCAGAATTTACTCCACAAAATTATAAACAACAAAATCTTTAAATAAATATTTTTTGTATGGGAAATAAGCAAAAACTATATATCAAGAATGTTAAAGGGAGGTACGAGGAGTATAAGCCCGAACTGAAAACCGATGACAGCGACCTGCTGTTTCGGAAGGTGGGCAAGAAGTACCTCCCTTGCGAGCGTTACTGGTGCCATGATACGCTGAGTGAGGGGGTGTGGGTGGTGCTGTCTAATCTTTCATTCGCTAACAGAGAAATAGCGAGTGGCGACTATCTGAAGGAACTGTTTCAGATTCATAAGGTGAGCGGCATTGAGGAACCTACGTTGGCTCAGCTGGGCGGGCTCAGTAAATGTGCCGATTACGTCATGAAGGAGTGGAGCAAGTACTACAAGGACTACATGCTGGGGCATGAATGGAAGCCAAGCAATCACGATGCCATTTGCTTCATCATCGGCAAGGTGTTTGAATATTGCAATCAAGCCAAAGCCACCAAGAAAGCAGATGAGCAAAGCGATAAAACAGAATCATGTTTTTAATAAAACGACGATGGAAACAGAGCATAAGGATAACATAGAAGAGGCGAACAAAGCGAAGCCTTTGCGCGGATTGGCGCTCATTCGCCAGCGGGAGCTGGATGAACTGCGGCGGCTCGACGAGGAGGAGCTTCGTGAGCGTGAAAAGAATGAGAATCCCGGTGGGGAGATGACGCTGGAGCAGCGCATCAGCATGGTTGATAAAACCAAGGAGATGGTGCTTATTGACTGCACAGGCAGCATCGTGCGGGTGTTCGACAACCTGGCGCAGGCTTGCCTCTACTTCGATGTGTCTGCAAACTATCTGCTTGAGCATATCGTGACGCACCGCCAGATTCACGGGCGCCTGCTGCTTGAGCGGAGCGAACACTTCGAGGCTTGGATCACGAACACCCCCATCACCTTCGAGGCTGACGAAGACCCTACGATTCACTACGCCATGCTGGATAGCGAGTTTAAAGAACGCCTCGCGCAGAAGAAGAAGCAAGACTCCAAACCAAAGGATGATAAGCGACGCAACAAACGGAAGGAATCTGGACTTGGAGGCTATCGGTATCGCAGCGGAAACGTATTCAGGCGCTCTGACTTCGAGGAGGAAGAGAATGGAACGCATTCTGCCAAGCAAAATTCCTATAAAATGACACGCATACGTCGGAAGGACACCGGCGAGGAGTTTGCTACCATGAGAGAATTTGCCAAGGCTATCTTTGTAACAGATTCCGCAGTCTATTGCAGCATCTATCGAGGGAGTTTCAAGGTTAATGGTATTAGTTTTGAATTGCTGCCGCTAAAAAAGGAACAATCGTCCGAAACGAAAAAGAAGAAGTCGGCCACCGGATAGGTAGGAGCTATCCAGTGGCCGACTTCCTGGTCCGGTCGCTCCCCTACTCCACCTCTTCGGTACCTGCCTCTTCCTCGGTGATATAGTCATCGGGATTGAGACAGTTAGCGTATTGTTGCGCGTCGGTCAGCTGGAGCAACACCCCGAACCATCCATTATACATCGGTCCTACTGTCTGATACGGCAGATTATCATCGATAGAAATCCGTGCCAGCAAGGGGTCTTCCTCTTGCTGTTTTTGTCTGATGCAGGCCACGAACTTCTGAAGGTGCCTCTTGGCCTCCAGCTTGGCAAGCATGGCTGCGTGGCCATCGTTCATCCGTTCTGCTCGCACCATGAAATAAATGGCATAGTTGGGATGGTCAATGCCATCACCCAGCGAACCCTCTTGATTGCTCTCCATCACCACACAGGGCGACTTCTGAGGCTGAATCTGCGTCATGAAGTCGGCCATGCCCATGTAGGTATCTGTCAAGAAAAAACGCTTGTTCTTACTCCGTTCTCCAGGCACGTGCTGCATCGGTTTGTACAGCGAGCACCAACGTTCCACAAAATCAAAAAATCTTTCTTCCATGTCGAATGTAAATTAATCACTAAACGATATTATCTTAACACTCAATGATATTATCTTAATACTCAACGATATTATCTTAATACTTAAAATAAATCTCGCTCTGAAATCCGCTATGTCTTTAGCATAGTGGATGAAAGAGCGCAGGGCGTCAGCCCTGATTTTCGATATAATGTTTCACAGTCTCCTGACTGACGTTTCCAATCGTTGATATGAAGTAACCGTCGGTCCAGAATGTTCTTTATCGCTAGTATATCAGCCGGAGCACGGACTCTTTTTCTTTCCATATCCTGTATGTAATTTCTTGTTTCAGTTTCATCACTACCTGTATCGGTGACAGCTTGGGAGGAGCAGAGACGAGTAAGTGTACATAATCTTTGTCCATTTCCATCACTTTGATGCAAAAATAGCTGTTTGCGGCCACTTGCTGAAGGACATTTTTCACGGCATCATTCATTTCCTTGTCAAGCATCACACGTCTTCTGTACTTACATACCAGAATGATATGATACTTGACAAGGAATTTGGCGCTACATAAAAAACTTATCTCCGGGCTTCCTTACTCTGAGGTAGTAGAGGTACATCCCTCCGAATAGGAACACGCAAAATGCTACGCACTGATATAATGTCTCAATCATGATTTAATGGGTTTATTAGTTATACAATAGGTTTCACTTGCTCCAGTTCCCTGTTGTCGAGATATTCTATAAGGAACTCATGTGTCGTGGTGGGCTTGAGCACGCCACCGATGCCGCTTACATAGATGGTCTTCTCCTCCAGGTCGGCGCAGTAAATGGCATCGAGCATGACATCATCCGTATAGCCTCGCTCCAGTTCGATGCGCACCATAGGCAGCAGCTCTATCAGTTCACGCCTTACGGTGTACTCGGTCTTGAAGTTGTCGTAGCATACGGTGGCATGGATGCAAAGCACCGATTCCTTGACTTGCAATGATCTGAGCGACTGGCCGAAGTACTCCCTCAGTGTCTGTTCTACTCGCTCTTTCGTCAGGTCTTCGCTGTTCGTCTTCATACGCGGCCCTCCCTTGCACTAAGTTGTCTTATAAACCTCATGGCCCGGTAGTGCTGGCCATCCACATCCAATGGGATGAACATTACTTCCTTCATTCCGTCACTGTGTACACACTTGCCGATTGTCCCGTCGGCTACCTGAATGGTGGAGATGACGGTTGCTCCGCGGAACGCCTGCATGATCCGCTCACACGATGCGATGCGCTGCGCTGCGATTCTTGATTTCTTTCTCATAATACAATATGTTTTGGGTTGATGTTCCTATACCTATTATATTACACAGCGAATCGAGCGTAGCGGCGGCCATAGTCGGCTGCCCAGTCGTTCCTGCCGAAGCGTACATTGGCGTAGGCCATGCGGTTCCGCTCGTCGTACTTCTTCCAGTAGTCCTTCTCTTTGCGGAGGATGGCGCAAGCGTATGCACCGGCATTGGTCTTGCGAAGATTTTCCAACGCCTTCTTCCATGCCCAACGGAGGCAATCGCCAAAGGTCATGCTGTCAGAATGCTTGCGGTAGCAACGCCAAGCCATCTTGAAAATCTCGCTCTTGTTGAAGTTCTTTGCTCTCATATCGCGTGTTGTTTATTGGTTTCACGCTGCAAATGTAAAGCATATACTTTACACTGCAAAGCATTTAAGTAATTATTATCTTACTATTAACATTGTTTAGTATAGTATGTTTATTACATTTAGATATTAAACGTATATTTGCACCATCAAACAACATTATAAATATGGAACATAGAATAAAAGAATTAATTAAAGAGAAAGGCTATACGCAACAAGCACTTGCCGATAAACTCGGCATGACAAGGATAGGGCTTACTCAACTTGTAAATAGCAAACCATCTTATCCATCACTGGAAAAGATAGCAGAGGCACTTGAAGTTCCCATGTGGAAACTGTTTGCAACAAAAGAAGATGTATTAGGCGACGAACTTGGGAATACTATTGTTTGCCCAAAATGCGGCGCACGCTTCAAGCTCGAAGAAGAATCTGCTAACTACTAATCCCTATCACCATGTTGCGAGGCTATAAATACCGTATCTATCCCACCGAAGAGCAGCAAGTATTCCTTGCCAAGCATTTCGGCTGCGTGCGCTTTGTTTACAACTGGGCGCTCGATACTAAGTCTCGCGCTTGGAAGGAGGAGCAGAAAAACGTTACGAGATTGCAACTGCAAACTCTTCTTGCATCAGAACTGAAGGTAAACAATGAATGGCTATCCGAAGTAAATGCTCAGAGTTTACAATTTGCCATCAAGCAGATGGATGATGCCTACCAGAATTTCTTCAAGAAAAATGCCAAGTTCCCGAACTTCAAGAAGAAATTCGGAGTACAACGTTGCAATTTTCCTCAGAGCAACAGGGCCGACTTCCGACACGGACTGATTGAAATCATGAAGTTCCGTGGGAAGAACGCTATCCGATGCAAGTTCCACCGACGTTTCCACGGAGAACTGAAGCGCGTCACCATCATCAAGGAGTGTGATGGCAGATACTATGCCACCTGCCTGGTAGAAGACAGCTTCACGCCACTACCTCAGAAGAAGGTATTGCGCGAAACATCCATCGGTATTGATACCGGGTTGGCGCATTTCGCAACGCTGTCAACCGGAGAAAAGATTGCTTCGCCAAAGATGTCAAAGAACGCTTCGCTGCGGTTGGCTCGCTTACAGCGTTCGCTTTCGCGTAAGAAGAAAGGCTCTTCAAACTACACCAAAGCAAAGCTGCATATCGCTCGCCTTCATTCCAAGGTCGCTCATCGCAGAAGCGACTTCCTGCACAAACTCACATACAGACTCACTCACGAAAACCAAGTGAGTTGCATCTGTGTGGAGGATCTGAACATAATGGGAATGATGAAGAACCACCACCTTGCGTACAGCATTGCCGATGCTGGCCTCGGAGAGTTCTACCGCCAACTCGCCTACAAATGCGAGTGGTATGGCATAGCATACCGAGTGATTGACCGATTCGCTCCTTCGAGTAAGCTGTGCCACCATTGCGGTCATCGGATGAGCAAAATGCCGCTATCTGTGCGAAGGTGGACGTGCCCAGAATGTGGAACCAACCACGACCGCGACATCAATGCGGCGCAGAACATCAAAGAATTTGGCCTAATGGCCCTACCCGTGCAACGCGGGGAAGTCAAGCCTGTGGAGAAGCCTCCCGTGGACGACCGTGCTACCAAGCACCTAAGAAGCGATGCTCCTAAGAAGCAGGAAAAGTCTGTGAGAACTATCTCACAAGCCGCTAAGTCTTTAGCTTAGCGGTAGTTGACTCACTTCATCTTCATCTTGCTGTTCATCTCTTCAATCTGCTTGGCTTCGTGCGCCATGTTGTTTAGGAACCCGAATATGAAGACGCTGTTGCTGTCGTACACCTCTTGCTGTGTGGTGTAGCCGGCATACTTCTGCACGGCGTTGACGGTATCAATCTCCATCACCAGGGCGCTGCGGTCATCACCTCCTCCGTACTCCTTGAAGAGGAAGGGGAAATCCTCTTTGTAGCGCAGTTGGCAGCTCTGGAAGAACTGGCTGCACATGTCGAACAGGATAGGGTCGCGGCGGCACAGGCGACGGAACCGGGGAATAAGTCGCTCGGCGCGGTCGGCATCGTAGTGATAGACGCGCTGCGGACTGAATCGGGTGGCCTGGTGGCGCTGGTCGAGCAGGCGGAGTGATGGAGGCGTGAAGAGGTGGGCCAGGAAACCCGCACGGCTTTGCTCGGCTTCGCGCATCAGGTTGAGCTGCTGGCGTAGAGGGGTGTGGTCAGACTCGGCCAGCGAACGGCGAGCATCCCAGTAGGCCACGAGATAACGCTGTGCGTTGCCGTACTGCTCGTAGGTCAGGTTGACCATCTGCGGGTCGGGCGCTTTGTATCGGTGCAGGCCAATACGGATGTGCTCAAAGGGCAGTGCAAGGAGCTGCATCGGCTCGTCGAGGAACTTCAGGTAGCGGTCCACCCAGAAGCAGACCTCCCAGCTGCTCAGTCCAATCAATGGGCCAAACCATCGGTGCCACCACCCTATTCTTCGGAAGAGGTAGCGCACTCCCCCACCCTTCTCTTCATCCTCTTCAAATCCCCGGCTTGACATCCGCAGGCCGTTGAGCATCATCAGCACCTGCAGCTTGAAATCAGGCACGCTGGCGCACGACTTCATCAGATGGTGCACCTCACGCAGCTGCTTCTCCGTAAGCTCCATCCACGATGATGGCGGCGCAGGGAGGTCAATGGTTCTGTGTGGCTGTTTGCTGTTCTCTTCCATATTATTCAAAATCTAAATCTAATTTTCCTTGCATGTATTTCTCGGAATACCATTGTTTATATGATTTCCCACTCATCCACCAATCAAAGATGGCTTCGGCAATTTCATCCTCATAAGATTCGTTCTGCCCCCCCCAATTTACTTGTTGAGAGGGGCTATCGAAAAATTTTCTGATGATCCTCCGTGTAAGGATGAGTCCCGGATTGTCTGTTCCGGTCCATCTTGTTTCCCCAAAGTCCCCTGATTGTGGTTGGTAATCGGAATCCACATTGCTGTTTCGTAGAATTGCCCCGACGTGTAGCGGTGTCCGAATCTGTTCTGTATAGGAAATACCCCCCCCCCCGTATGAGCAATTGCTGCATCCATTTTGTTGGGATGTTCCACCAGATGAATCCTTCCTTGAATACCCCCCCCCGAACGTATGGCTTTGATAGCCTTTATCCATCCTCGTTTTACATGTGGAAACATCTTCATATCTCTCTGTTTGCTCTTCTTGTTCGACATAGGACATAGAATACATCCTATTCGGCTATATCCCATATCGTAAAGCTCGCAGTGAGGAACATTGACTATATCGTTAAGGAAGTACCACACATCATCCTCAGTCCATTGGAATATAGGTGATATAAGTATAGAATCCTTTCCGTTGATGCAGCGCACCTCGTTGTCAGTCTTTATGGAAAACTCGTCTTCATTGACTTTTCGCTTTGTTTTTGATAGCTTTTTCTCTATCTCGGCTTGACTCCACGCGTCAAATCCTTCAAGGTCTCCGCCGAACTTTCTGCTCTTCACCTCTACTTCATGTCGTTTGGCTCGCCTTGCGCTCTCTGCTGCACGCACACCGATAAGAGTTACCTTCCCGGCTCCTGCACTCTCCTTAAAATCTGCACAACACCAGCGCACGCGCATTGTGGGTAAGATGCCTCTTTCTATCGCCTTATCAAACATAGACATCTTTGGCTTGATGAGTTCAACATCAGGATATTGTCTCTTTACGAAACGTATCACCTGTGGAGGGTCAACGCTTGTAAGCGACATGTGACCCTTAAACTTAACGCCTGCTAACTCTGCTAAATGGTAGAGTGCCTGACTGTCTTTTCCTCCGCTAAATGCAAGATAATAACCATCGGTATTATCGTACATAAGTGCGATGCGTTCAGCCTTGCGAAGTAACTCTACGCTGTGCATAAGTTTGGTTTTGAACGACTGCTTGCAGCGGTCCAATGCTTCTTGATAACTTAAATTCATAATCAGTTGTGTAAATCTTAATGGTTTCTTAAATCGTTGTAGTAGATTCTTCCGTTCCCGTTGAGCTGCGGTCGAGGGTGGTTAGTACCTGTTCGCGGATGACCCATTCGGCGTGAGGGTCCCACTCGTTGAAGATGCAGATATTTTGCAGGTAGCGGAGGTAGATGCGCTGGATGGGCGTGAGCTGCTGCTGCTTCAGCAGCTTCAGTTCGCGCTGGTAAGTTCCTCCGCTGCTGCCGCTCTTGCCGGGTACGGCACCGATAAGGGCCGGGTGAATACCGAGGGCAAAGAAGATGATGCTGCTGATCTCCTCCAGCTCGTCCTTCGTGTCGGCACCGCTGCTCACCTGTGGCACATCCACAATCTCCACGCTCTTCCACAGCGTCTTCTCGTCGGTGCTGAGGAAGCTGTCGAGGATGAGCGTCTTGCCGTTGTTGCTACGGCGCTTCAGGAAGGCATTGACGCTCTCGTAGATTTGATTCTTGACTGCATCCTTCTTCTCGTCGGTGTCGGCTCCCATCTGGTCGTACATCGACTTCAGATAACTGAGGTTGATGTAGATAATCTTGCCCCACATGGTGGAGTTCTCGCGAGCCACGGCTTTGTCGTAGATGAGCGTGCTGGCGTAGCTGTAGGCTTGCGAGGTGAAGATGCTCCACCAGGCAGCCTGCGGATAGTAGGGCCGCAGCATGGAGGGGTACTTGCTTGGTGCACAGAACCAGAGCGGGCGCTTGGCCATCGGCACACTCTGATTGCGTCGCACCGTCTCACGCAGTTCGGCCACCACATGGTTGGCGTCGAGGCACGGATAGGCCACTACGTCGCGTTGCTCCAGCTTGGCGGTGGTGTCGTTGCGCCACTTCTCGCTGTAGAAGATGTGGTTCACCTTCCATTGCTCATCCATCTCCTCCATGCGTGCGCAGACCGACGGGATATAACCCACGCGGACAATCTTAGGTCGCCACGGTGCGCGTCGCCCTACGGATAGGCCGTAGGTGGGGAAGTAGATGTCGAGGTGGTGCTGGTCGGTCATGCAGCTCTGGAAGTGGCTCTCCAGGTTGTTGTTCTCCAGGAAAGGCTTCACCTCATCCATCGTGCGCTGCCATTCGGCATAGTCGGCCATAAGCTGTCCCATCTCTTCCCAATCCATCTTCAGCACCATATCGCTGGCGCTCTCCGTTCCGCTCCCGTTGCCTTTGCGAGAGCCTTGCGACTGTGATCCGCTTGGTGACATGTTCACGGCCTCGCCCCAAGAGATGGTGCGCTCTCCCCCACCCTCTCCGTCGGCTTGAGTCCGAGCCATCTCCGCCTCACGCGTGGCGATGCGCAGAGCCACCTCGCGCATCTTACCGAGCAGCAGCAATCCGGCATCCTCGTAGGGTACTTTACGCTCTACCACCGTGCCGCCCTGGTAGGCCGTGAAGCGGTACATCAGCTTTGGTCCGAGGGCTACGGTGGAATCAATCAGATAGCGCAGCGCCGAAGCCGTGTAAGGCAGCGAGTTGGCGTAGATATAAATCTGGTTGGGCAGGTTATCCTGCGGTCCCCAGGGGATATAGCCCATCCAGTTCTCCTCACGGTTGCCAGGCACCGACTTGGGTGCACTCTGTTTGGCGTTGAACATGTTGGCATTCATCTTCATGGCTGGGCCGCCGATGCTCGACGTGCTGCCCATCATCTCCTTGCCTACCTCCGTGCGCCCGTTCTCCGGGATGTTAGACACCCGTGGCATGGAAGTATAACCCATCAAGGGGACGTAGCCCTTATCCTTCAAATCCTCCACCCTGCGGCGGAATGAGGCAATTTCTTTGTTGTTTATTTTGGCCATCCTTGTGATTGGTTTTATTGTTCAGTGATTGATTCTTAGTGATTAGCTTACGACAATCTTGGTGTCATTAACGGATAGGATAAGCACATCATGGATGGTGCGCTGCTCTCCGCTGTTGATGAATTGAATGTTGCGCATCCGCTTCCGCACGTTGACGGAGGTGGTCACTACATTCTTGAACTCCTGAATCTCCCCCTTCATCGTGACATAACGCATGTTGAAAGGCACGCGGTTGCCCTCCTCATCCACCCGCTCCATCAGCATCTTCGCATGCTGGTAGCGCAGCATCTTTAATGGTGCATTCTTCTTAGCCATATCGTATCGCTTTGATTACCATACAAAGGTACCACCCCACCCCGTCATCTGAAAGGACAGATTTTCGTGTTGATGTACACACGTACACACATACTCACGTAATTACATACTCACGTAATTACATACTCACGTAATTACATACTCACGTAATTACGAACTCACGTATTCACATAATCACATATTTTTAGAAACATGTATTTATATCAACACGTAATTACATATTTATATGTTTACATAATTGCGTGTTTACAGATTTATGGATGTACATATTTACATGTTTATGTATTTTCATATATACAGAATTATATAATTACATAAACACAAATTCACGTATTTATGCACTTACATGTTTACGAAATTAAATATTAAAGCATGACTTAAACATAATCAGATAGTTAACTATAAATTAGTTCGTTATATAACACGTATTTATATAATTACATATACACATATATACATACTTACATACATCCATATTTATGTATTTACATGATTTCATACACACGTAATTACATATTTATATGTTTGCATACACATGTAATTACATGTTTTCATACACACGTAATTACATATTTGCATACACACGTATTTATGTATTTATGTATTTTTGCATTTACATAAACACATATTCACATAATTAGCGTTCGAAATCACGAAATAATCCCTATCTTTGCAGCCGTAACTAATACGTCACTAATCACTAATAACTAATAAAAATGAAGGTAATCAGTATTCTCAACTACAAGGGTGGGGCAGGGAAGACCACCACCGTTGCTAACCTTGGCACAGCCCTGTGGATTCTGGGCTACAAGGTGCTACTCATTGACAGTGATATTCAGGGTAACCTGACATTCCTCATGGGGTTCGACCAATCTTGCGGAGACGCTACGCTGCACGACTGGATGATCCACGATGGCAACCCACCCATCTATGAGCGCTATCACGGGCTCTACTACATCCCAGTCAGTGGCGACCAGGAGTTCGAACAGAAGCTCGACAAGATGTACCACCGCGAGGATGTGCTTCGCGACCACCTGGAGCCTATATGTCAGATGTTCGACTACATCCTCATTGACTGCTCGTTCAAAGCCGGACTGACCAACACCAACGCACTTAACGCCAGTGATAGCCTACTTATCCCATCCGAGTGCGCCAGTTTCTCGATGCAAGGCATGGAAAAGCTGATGCAGGACTACGAGGACATCCGCCGTCGCATGAACCCCAAGCTGGAGATAGAGGGGGTGCTGCTCACCAAGTACCAGCACAACACCCGCTTCAGTCGGCAGATGACCGCATGGCTTGAAACGCAGCCACGCTACGAGGGCAAGGTATTCCAGACCCGCATCCGCAAGAACATCCGCTTCGACGAGTCGCCCATCGAGAGCAAGAGTGTGTTCGAACGCGACGTGAAGGCTAACGGTGCGGAGGATTACCTGGCACTGGCTGAAGAGATAACCTGCGCCAAGCGCCCCGACCAATGGCCCTACATACCCCTCAACGCCTGGCTGGAGGAGCACCCCGACGATGAAGGCGTAAAGCTGCAAATCGAGGAACTGAATAAGAAAAAGAGGTAACCAACCAACCGCCAATAACTTATCACTAATCGACAATAAGTTGTCACTAATCGACAATAAGTTGTCACTAACCAATAATAACTTATCACTAACCACTAATCAATAAAAAGAAATGGCAAATAAGGCAGCAAACATAGATTTCGGTCAATCCATCAATCGCATGAACCGTATGACCAGCGAGAGACCGCGCACAGATCAATCCCAAGAGAGTGGGGGAGAGGTTCGTAACGAAGAACGACCCACTGAATCACAACGTCCTTTGGTTATAACGCCGGAGGCTGGGAAATGTCTTGTCGCATCGACTGTGGCATCTCAAGACCCAACCACGGAAGATGAACAATACCGAGTATCACCAACCTTAATCGACACAGACCTGATACTCCAACCGCGCCGAGTTCCGGGCCGTAAGAAGCGGGAGAATAACATTCGCACCAACCCAAAGACCATCTTCTTTGACGATGACACAGATTACGCCCTATCCACCATCAAGCTCAACAACAGCATCGACAAGAAAGACCTTGTACTGGCGGCGACCCGCCTCTTTTTAGAAAAATTTTACCAATCAGATTTAGGCCGTTTGTCGGAGGATGGAGTAGAAGCCATCTTCCAGCAGATCAGCGGCCATAAATAGGCATCAAACCGCTGAGGGTTGCGCAACACTCACGCGAGGGTAGCGCAACCCTCAGCCGAAAGGTGCGGCATCTATCTCGCGAGGGTAGCGCAACCCTCAGCCCAGAGATGCGCAACCCTCAGCCGATAAACGCCGCACCTTCGCTCTATAAACACCACCCGATTTTCAGCGGAAAATCTGAACACTTACAGGCCGCAAGCCTGGCCGATTCCATAGGCAACCCGTACAACTCCCCAACGGCCAAACATACCACTCCCCAACGGAACCCCGTACCACTCTCATCGGCAACCCCATCCGGCCACCCGCCATCTCATACCCCTCACATTCGCCCCAAACATTCAGCGCCCGCCTCCAGCAACCACCCCTCCCATCAACCCCACCTCTCCACCAGAATAGGGAAAATAGAACATTCTGAAACGTGATGTAAAAATATATTTCGACCTCATTTTTCCTTAAATAGAGTTAAATCAAAAACTCATTCATTTCATTTCCAAGATAATAACACACTCTATCTGCCACAAATCGGCATTCTGCGCAAATCGTGTCAGAGCGAAAATCAGAGGAAAATAGAACATTTTCAAAACCATTTATTATTGACAATCAGCCACTTAACATCTATAAAAACCATAGTAAAAAATTTTTCTGCCATTTTTGCCCCGTCTGCCCTATCACAAAACAATCAATAAAAAACATTCAAATGTGCCTAAAAAGGTCTCTTTAACCTCATCAAATTTCCCTTTACACCCATTTTAGGTAGGAAAACGATAGGGCAGAAGAGAAAGAAAAGGCATAAAACCCTATATATTCTGTATATTATATACTCTTATTACTGCTTGAAAATAAAAAATAGGGCAGAAGTATAGAATATATTAGGATTACTCAAAACTTAACTGCACTGAATATCAAAACGTTACGTCGATAAAAATCCTCTGCCCTAATTTCTGCCACGATTTGCCCATCCTTGCGTTTGCGGTCAGAACGAGTACTAAGTATTACTTTAATTAATTACACATAATTTATTCATTGTTAGTTTGTTATATCCATTTAATTGATTATATTTGCAAGGTGAAATTATAACCAGTTAACAAATAGCGCTCCATGCAAAAGAGACAGGATAAAAGTAACCGAGAACCCACTATGATGCAGCCCACCAATACCACCTTTGTGCGGGTCAGTAGCTATGTGCGCCGCTTCTTCTATGTGAAGTATGGTACCCCCGTGGTGCTACCTATGGGCCACCCGATGCACCAGTTGATGCTTCGTCACCTGGTCTATAACCCCACTTTGCAGCTCATCAGCAAGCAGAGTGTCAACCGCGCCTCGATGGATCCGGCCATCCGTTCCAACATCATCGAGCTTCAAACCTGCCAGCAGGCCGACGAGTGCGATGAGTTGATGGAGGTGGTGATGCCTGATACCGTGCTACGCACCGGTGTAGCCAAGCAGACAAACTGGTACTACCAGCTCGACAATGCCGGGTCACGACTCTTCCGCAAGGAGGCGAAGAACGAGTATTGGCAAGAGATGCAGCTATTCATCCGTCAGTGCTTCGTGCGGGCCGCGCTCATGGGCGAGAAGGTGTCGCGCGAGGAGGCCATCAGCGACTTCATGATTGGCTACGGCATCCCCATGTCGCATTACGAAAGCATGGTGCGCTGCGAGCGCCGCGAGCGCCGACGCCAGGAGGAGGAGATAGAGCAGCGGCGCGACTTTATGGAGAAGCGTGCAAACGACGTCTTTCTTTATACATAAACTATTTTCATAAACTATCATAAATCAGCCCCCGAAAAACAGCTATTCTGTCCGCTTGTTTGTCCGCTGATTTTAACCACTAAAAAGAGACCCTATGGAATGCAATGAAATGAACTTCGAAAACCTAATATCCATCACCGCCTATCCGCAGGCTGCGGTGCAGTTTGCCGTTCCGTTTCAGGTGGTGAGCAAGTATATCCGCCCAACTGACCTGACCGTTACCGAGAGTATGGCCACTATACTCCACTTCGACCGACGCACCTTCAAGGTCACCGAAGGGTTGCAGCGTGGCATCAACGGCATCTACTGCCAAGATACCTTTCAATGGCAAATCAAGCGACCCGAAGCCTCTGACATTGACACCATTAAAGCCATAACGGGGAAACCGCACCATTTAAAGTTCACCTTTATGGGTGGCAAGGTGATGTGGCTGCGTGCCGCCGAAGAGGGGTGGGACGGAGGCTATGAGCACGACAGCGAGTCGTGCCGCGTCAATCTGAAGGCGGAGACCGTGAGCGGATTGCAGCTGCTTATCCCATAGCACTCTTCTTTTCCTTAGTATATAGTACCCAAGATGGGCTGACGGAGGTTCCAAACGAACACCGTCGGCCCATTATTTTTATCCATACACCGTAATAATCAACGCTTTGCACCGCCAAACAGTCCTTAATTACCCACGCGCATAGCTGTACTTTTGCTTAACGAAAATAAAAAAACAGCAAAAGATTATGTCAACGTACAGAGGACTTCATGAGATATTGACGCAGCGCTTGTGGGATATGCACCCCGAAGAGCTCTTTTCGCTCAAGGATGAGATTGATAAGAACCTACTCGGCCATATCCCCTTTGTGATGGAGCATGCCGACCTGCGCAAGCCCTATATGCTTTCGTCGCGCGACCGATTCACCGAACAGCTCTATGTAGGTACCGCACGCTACATCGAGTGGTACGAGGATTTGCGTGACGATGACCAGATTATTAATGTAATGAGCATCAACGGCCCTATTACCCGCAACGGAGGAGCCTGCTCGTATGGTAGCAAGGAGATACGCGACTACCTGATGCAGGCAGCCGACAACGAGCATGTGATTGGCCATATCATTGTCATCGATTCTCGTGGTGGAAGCGCAGAGGCTAAGTATGACTTTGAGCAGGCTATAGCCTACGTGCATAAGAAGAATCAGAAGGTCATCGCACTGATAGATGGATCGTGCGACTCGGCGGCCTACGCACTGGCTGCACTTTGCGATGAAATCTACGTGATGAACGAGAAGAATAATGTGGGTTGCATTGGCACGTTTGCGGCCTTCTACTATACCCCCAACGGAGCCGAGGATGCACAGACCAAGCGCATCTTCGTAGAGCGTTATGCCGAAGGCTCGCCCTACAAGAACAAGACCTTCCGCGACCTTTCCGATGGCGACGATTCACTGCTGATGCAGGAGCTCAACAAAAGCGCAGAAGACTTTAAGGCGATGGTACGGGCTAACCGCCCCTCCGTCACCGAAGAGCAGTTGCTTGGTGCCGACTACGAAGCCTCCGAGGTGATGGGTACGATGGTAGATGGCGTAGGTACCATGCAGAGCTGCATCGACCGCATCCTTGAATTGAGCGGTAACGCGCAGCAGCAAACCGAGGAGCCACAAACAACCCCCGTAGATGATCCGGATGGCGAACCCAACGACGATCCCGACAACGACACAAGCCGTCAGCCAGGCAACGACAACGAAGACGAATCAAAAAAAACCCAAATCAATAACCAAGAGATGAGTAAATCTTTCGAGAAAATCCAGATGGCCTGCGGTGCGGGTGCGCTGGAGAGCGACAAGAACGGACTCTACCTGCAAACCGCTTACTGCGAGAAGCTGGAAGCCTACGTGGAGCAGGCCGAGCAGAAGGCTGAAACGCTGGATGCCAAGATGCAGGAGATTGCCGGTCTGAACGAGACGATGGAACAGCTGAAGAGCGAACAGGCCGCTGCGCTGGAGACTCTGAAGGCGGAGTATGAAACCAAGCTGAACGACTTGAACGAACAGCTCACCAAGGCTGCCGAAGCCTTCGCCACCGAAAAGGCTGCGCTGGAGGCTCAGCTGAAGGAGGCCGCCGACAAGCTGGCCGAGAAGGAGAACGAGCTGAACGAGATGGCACAGGCCGCCACCGCCAGCCCCAAGCCCGAAGCCCCCAAGGGTAACGGCGTGAGCGCTGAAGGCAAGAAGAGTTCTCCGCTGCTGTTTAAGGAAGGCATGAGCGAAGAAGAACGGCGCAAGGCTCAGAGTGATCGAATGAACGAGTTGCGCCGCCTAATCAACGGCTAACCTTTCGATAAGCGATAACAATCAACGAATTAATTATTTAACCCCTCAAAAACCTATTTGACTTATGGCAGTAGATAACAAAAACATCACGCTCTCTGTTGACCAAGTACAGACCGTAGCCCGTGTGCTGGAACCGGACATCCTGGAGAGCGCTTCGCTCGTCAACAACTCCGTTTTCGAGCAGCTGAAAATCAACGTCATCCGTAATCTGGAGAACGTTAACTCACTCATGGTATTCGACCGCAAGGTAGGCACTACCCGTCGCTACCGCGCTGGCCGCAAGGTAGAGAACAAGGTGGGCTACATTCACGAGCGCGAGCTCAAGGTGGAGCTCTCCATGAACCGCTACACCGAGAACGCTCAGAACTTCCGCGAGAAGGAACCCTTCTCCATCGCCGGCTTCAACGAGACGGGCGAACTGAACGCTCCCGTATCTGAGTTCATCATGCGTCAGATTGCCATCGCCTACAGCAGCGACGTGATGAGCAACCTCTTCTTCGGTGACTACGAGAAGGGTGATGATGACCCCTACGGTCTCTACAACGGCTTCTTTGCCCACATCAACCGCGACATCAACCGTGGTTTGATTTCGGTCAAGAACCACAACTACCAGATTATTGACCCCATCGACGGTACCGACCCCAAGGCCGACTACCAGACCTTCGTGCAGTTCTACGAGAACCTCGACCCGAAGATGCTGCTTGCCGATACGGTCTATATCTACATGTCAACGCAGACCCGTCAGCGCATCCTCCGCGGTTACATGCAGACCTACAGCGGATTCCAGGTTGAAGGGGTTGCCAATCCCGAATACCGCATGACCGAAACGCCAAAAGCCCAGCTCTGCGCTCACCCCGCTCTTGGCGTAGGCGACTGCCTCATTGCCACCACGGAGTACAACTTCGAGTTCGGCACTGACCTGAGCGGCTCTACGGGCGATGCCAAGGTGATGGTGAACATTTCACCCGACGACTTCAACGTTTACATCTTCCAGATTCAGACCGCACAGGGCACCCGCATCCGTCAGATTACCTCTGACCACTTCTGCGTATCAAGCGGTAAGAACACTCCCATCAAATCTACTGGCGGTGAGTACACTGTAGATACCGTGACCACTTCGGTCAACGACGAGTCGATGGGTAGCGTAGCCGTTACGCCCAACCAGCCCAGCTACGAAGCCGGCGACAAGATTACGATGACCGCTACGGCTAAGTCGAGCCACGAGTTCGTGAAGTGGGATGATGGCGCTACCACCAACCCCCGCACGATTGTCTTCAGCGGCAACCCCGAACACTATCAAGCTATCTTCAAGGCTACTGTATAAGTAGCCCTGAAGCATAGCTTCAGTCAAAACAGATGTTTAACCCCATAAATCAGGATAACGAATATGGCATGTAATTTGAAAAATGTAGGCAGCTCTGCCGTGAGCTGCAAGGAGAACTTCTCCGGCGTAGGTACCAAGCTCTTCCTCTTCCTCCCCGAAGACCTGCAATCTGCACCCACCTACGATGAGGAAAAAGCAGAATACACCGAAGCATCCTTCACCTTCAAGGAGGGTAAGGGCGCTTACGAGGTCATCCTTAAACCCAAGAGCGGTAAGGTCACCTCTACGTCAAACGCCAACGGCGGCGGTTTCTCCAATGTCTTCACCGGCATTGTAGCCAAGTCGATGGATGAGATGTCGCACATAGCCCGCGTGTTGAACAACCGCAACTTCGGTGCGATGGTGAGCGACGGTAGCGGTAAGTACTATGTACTCTACTCGCCCGACTTCGACAACGAGTTCTCTTTGTCGTCCGACACCGGCGACACCCCCGACAGCGACCACGGCCACACGCTGACCATCACCTGCTCGCCGATGATCTACCCGCTGACCAAGTGGGCCGGCACGCTGACGATGGCACCCGCAGTACCATCTGTATAAGTGTAATCGACGCAACAGTAAGCAAGAAGACATCACTTGATACTCTTTGAATTTAGTTGTGTAAACATGCAAAAGCCTTGCCCGCGATGGGTGGGGCTTTTGTTTTGTCCTTTTGATTGGGGCTGTTTCTCCCCAACTTTGCGCTATGCAATTTAATAATAAGAAGTTATGATAACGCAAAAAGATTTCTTAAAACCATTTACAATGATGAATGATACAGAGAAGAAAAGCTACTTAGAGCGGGTAGTCCGCTGGACCGACGAAACCTATCCGCAGCTCTGCGCCCTGGTGGATAGCTACGACGCTACGGCAGTGAAGGATTTCGACGAGGGATTGAAATTGGCTTCCGCACTGGTCAAGGCGCGTGATTTTGTCAATAACGCCTACCGATACGACGCCCGCAAGAGGCTGGAGCGCATCAACATGCTTCTGCGCGAGGTGCGCGAAAAGTCAGGCTTGGCCAAGCTCGCCACCCGCAGCGCCGACGATAAGCGCCACTTCACCGCACGCATCACGCCACCCGTCACCGAAGAGGAGGAAACCGTAGATCAGGATGGCTCCACCGCCAAGCCCGAAAAGAAAGAGGATGAGAGCGTATCTGGCCGCCGACCCGAACACCTCTCGCAGTATATCGACCTGCTGTCAGACAGCTTGAAGCAGGAGGCCACCTCCATAGCCAGCCTGTACGACATGCTTGCCCATTGGCGAGGCCGTGCCGAATACCTGGCCGATGACCCCCGCGCCACGCAGGAGATGATAGCCGAAGCCGCACAGAACGCCGTGAAGTACGAGCAGCGCATCCTCAACTTCTGGGAGCGCGTGGATGCCGAGTATGCGCAGAAGACTGGCACCAAGGTGGACCCCGACTACATCGCCAAACTCGACAAGGAGGCTGCCACCCTCAGTAAGGAGGTAGAGAAGAGGGCCGGTGAATACACCAAGCAGGAGATTGATGCCATGACCGACGAGGAGAAGCGCAACGCCTGCAAAGCGGCCCGCATCCTGGCCAACCAAAAATTCATCCGCCGCAGCGACCTCCAGGCCACCGAAGAGCGCAAGGAGCAGATTAAGTTGCGAGCCCAAGAGCTCAAGGAGTGGGGCATCACCCTATCCAAAAAGCAGCAAGAGGTATTAGACAAAATCGAAAACAAAAACCCGGAAGGCAACCTCTTCGGCTAATCCATTCGCCTAATCTCTTCGCCTAATTTCTAAAAACCTGTTTAATCTAAAAACTAAACAAATGGGCACCGATTTAAAAGATAAATTCTACGACATCCTGCGCAAGCACATCGAGAGTGGATTGCCGCTGGATGTGATGCGCTTCTCTCCATGCCAGAAGCGCAGGGCGCAGGCGTGCATGGCCGCCTACCGCGAACTGAAAGAGAACGAGATGATGGACCTCGACCGCTACCTGCGGATGGAGTGGGGGAGAACCTTCACCGAAATCCGTCAGGACAAGCGGGTGATAGACTTCCTGATGAAGGAGTTGAACAGCGACAGCCGCGAGCTCTCCCGCTACCGTATCAAGAAGCAGGCCGAGCGCGTGATGCGCATGGCCACCGATGCCGGCAACATGAAGATGATGCTGGAGGGCAGCAAGATGCTCTATAAAGCCGAAGGTTTCGACCGTCCCGACGAGGAGATCGACGCCACACAAGGTGTGAACGAACTGCCACCGATCTTCACCACCGACCCGTCTAAAATCAATAGCAACCTGCGCAAGTACAAAGAAGAAGATATTGAGAGGATTCGACGCAAGTACGGTGTGGAGAAAGACAAGACGATGGAGATGGTGGAAGCTAAGAAGGGCCTCTTCGTAGAATCCGGTACAGAGATAGAAGACAATGACCCCTTGCTGGAAGAGGAATACGGCTCGCCGGATCTTTACGACGAAGACGAACAGAATGACGAGAATAGCGAAACTGAAAATAATTATTAATACTTATCACTATGCTAAGAAAGAAATCCTGTTGCAATAATGACGAACATATCCGCAATATGCAAACCGTTGAGCAGCTTATCGACAAGGAACTGCTGAACATCCGCGAGCAGAACGGCGTCATCACCCTCTTCATCTCCATGCGACTTCATGCAGCCATGATAGACGATGAGCGTAAGTTATCCCGTTGGTACATGCGCCTGATCATGCGCATCGGCTTATACGCCCCCTACAGGCGATACAAGAACATGCTGCGCCACATCCTGATGTACATCAACTTCATGCGATGGTCGCGAGGAGACGATAGCTATGAAGGGAGTTTCAACCTCCTTGTATCAAACACCAAGGAGGACGATATACTCCTCGTGGGTTACTACTCGCCAAGCAGCGATACCATCCATTTCGAGAGCCGAAAGCCGAAGGAATGAGCGTCCTTTTATCGCACGGATTTATGGTATAGTTTTGTATTGAAATAATCAGATTATCCATGGTAAGCAAGCAGGAAAGTAGGATATACTATATCGAGAAGGGGCGTTTAATCTTCGTGGAGAACGACCTTGACAACCCCAACCGCATCGCTGTAAGCGTCAGCTCAGGTACCACCATCCAGGTGTACGACGAGAGTTTGATAGGCTTTATGAGCGATGGCAAGTTCTATTCATGGACGCTGAAGGGCTTCAGTACCAAGCTGGCCAAGAACGACGCCTACTACATCTACGCCCGCCTCGATCGCACCGGCGTAGATGCCCTCGTGGTATTCAGTATCAACCAGTACAACCTCGACGGTAGCCGAGCCAACGCCCCCGAAGGCGAGGAGAACCCACCCAGCGATCAGTACTACTACGTGCGCATTGGTGAGGTAACCGCCACCGACGGCACCACCAACCGCGAAGTGACCTACGACAGCGGCATGCTTGGCACCACCAAGGATGTCTATGAAAACGCCGGCGCCGCACAGCTCAACGAGATGTTCGAGCTCAACAAGACGAGCGACCCCTGGTACATCATCGTAAAACACTACTTCTACGACCTCACCATCAAGCGCTCGCTCAAGCTGATAGGCAGCCTAATCTGGGGCGGAAAAGAGTTGAAAGGCGTACATACCACCGAGGACATTGCCAATCAAACAACTCCTGATGACGAACACCTGGCTACAAGTGCCTATACGCAGCAATTCGGAGACAAACGATACCTCCGCAAGGACCAGGATGACCGCACAGAGCACTCGCTGGGGATTGGCAAAGATTTAACCGTTGGAGGTTCGCAGGCTGTTAGAGGCGACCAAACGGTTGGCGGTAATCAGACGGTGGATGGCACTTCGCTTGTCAAGGGGTTGCTCTCGCTGCTGACTGGGGCCGCTTCGCCCGACTTTATCGCTGGATTGCTTGGTACTGGGTTTGAACTTCGTAAGGATGAGGAGACAGGGCGCTGGCGGTTAGAGATTGATGAGTTAGTGACGAGGGTGAGGGCTATCTTTTACGAGTTGGTCATTCAAAAGATGAAGCACATTGGCGGGGCGTTAGTGCTGTCTCCTGGTTCGATGAGTTGCGTTCGTGTGGAGGAAACGGAGGATGCTTACCGCTGCTACTTCAAGGCTACCGACGGGGAGCGCAGCGTGAAGCAGGAGTTTGAGGTAGGCGACTTGGCCCGAAGTCAGTCGTTCAACCTCAAGGCGCTCGACGGGGGTGGTGTGGGTACCTCCTTCTATTGGCGACTGGTGACCGCTGTGGGTGAGGATTGGATTGAGTTATCCAAGACGCATTGCGCAGAGGGTAGCGGTATTCCACAGGCTGGCGATGACATTGTACAGATGGGTAATCTGACGGATAGCAGTAGGCAGAACGCTACCATTCTTGATACCACGGGTAGCGACGCTCCCAGTATCAAGCAGTACCGAGGCATCAATGGGTATGTGCTCAACGATGATATGGCTATTACTATCTTCTCTTCGAAGTTAAACCGCATCCGTGGGCAGTTCATATCCGAGGTGACGGGCAAGGATGTGGACGAATCGCTCAAGGATATTCAGGTTGACCTGGAGACGGTGAAGGCGCAGAGCGACAGGGAGTTTACGATTTGGTTTTTCGAAGTGAACCCTACGACTGAAAATCTGCCTGCTTCAGCATGGACTACCGACGCCATGAAGCGTGAACATGTGGAGGATATTTATTACAACCGGGAGGCTGGTCTTGCTTGGCGCTGGATGGCTACGGATGATGGCGGTTACTACTGGGAGGATATTAAAGACCAGCAGACGTTGCGTGCGTTAGAGAAGGCGAGCCGAGCCCAAGACACCGCCGACAGCAAGCGACGTACGTTTGTGGCGCAGCCTACCGACGCAGATGCTTACGATGTGGGGGACCAATGGGTTAACGTAACCTACCCTGTTGGTGAAACAGACGAAGAGAAACTGGTCTATAAAAACGATGCCTTAGTGTGCATACAGGCTAAACCAGCCGGGGTGTCGTTTAATATATCACACTGGAGGGCGACTACGGAGAATACGACCCGTGAGATTAAAGCTAAAATGGAGATTCTGGAAAAGAGTATAACGTCCAGTGTGGGTAGCGATAACGCGGCCAGAGATGAAGCCATTAAAAAGGCGAAAGAGGCTGCTGAGGGGGCGCTAATTGCTGCTGGAAATGCTGATGGTAAAGCGGGTACGGCTATCTTACAGACCCAGAATTACATCAGCGCCATGTCTGCTTACTTCGAGTATGATAAAGAGGGAAATGTTGTCAGTGTAAAGAGTGGCGGTTTGTTGCTGACTTCTGATTTTGCCACGATGTTCAGCGAGGCGGTTGACAAATCAGGCATTGTTAAGAGGGCTGAGATTAGCACCATGGTGACTAAGGACGAGAAAGGCAACCTGGAAAGCGGTGTGAAAATCAGCGCCGACCAGATTAACATGACGGGTACCGCTCAGTTCTACTCGAAGGATGCAGCGGACAGCATGGCTCAAGGAAAGGTTGATGCGCTGAAGGGCTTGCTTAAAGGGTTAGCCTATAAGGATAAGGTTGGGCTTGAACATATGGATGGCACTGTTATTGATGGCGGAAAAATCCTAACCAGCTTGATTAAAGCTGATGAACTTCAGGTAAAGAGCGTCCACGCTGAGAACAGCGATGGTACAACTACCTGTCACATTGATGGTAAAACGGGTAAGCTGACGGCGAAGAACGCTGAGTTTGAAGGGAAGATAGCGGCTACCTCAGGTACCGTAGGAGGATTTGCTATCGGTAACGGTGTTATTGGTACCGAATTAGGGGACTATACTCCGATTAATGATAAAAATTATATGTCATTATCTCACAGTGGATTTTCAACAAGAAGAGAGATGGTTGATATGGATACTAACAATATGCTACGTGGTTATAAAGATTATTCCAATATATCACCCGGTTCAATAATATGCCACCAAGAATACACGGGAAGTCTATTCCCTTCTTCAGATGCATGTGCAGCAGAATTTATCTGTAATAAATATGGGTTAAAAGTTTCTGCTTCAGGTATTTTTAAAACGTCCGATGGTGGAAAAACATGGGTTGAACTATGAGCTATATCAAGATAAAAATCCCCCTGATAGAGACCGACGCCAGCGGTTCGACTACGCACGCACGGATTAAGCGGCTGGAGTCTGACATGCCAGCGGTGAGTACGGAGGCTTTGCAACTGATTCTCCATGCACTCAGTGCACCTGGTATGCGTGAGGATGGACCTGCCCCGCTTTTGCTTGGTGTGGGGCGGTTGGCTTCGCCTATGTGGTACCTTGGAGGCTCTTCGCCACTTACGCTTGGTGTCAGTGCGCTTGGTGATGCGGAGTTTGTTTTAGGACAACATTAATAATCGAGATATGAATAAATTAGAGAGAACGTTTATCGACAACAAGATTCTTCACGCCTCTGAACTGAATGAAATCGTTGATAAGGTCAATGAAATCATTGAGAAGGGTGTGGGCGGAGCCAGCACTGAGGAGCTGGATGCGGTGAAGCAATCGCTCAACGAGGTGAAGGATGCGGTGACTGGATTGCAACAGGTGGATGCCGAGATGAAGCAGATGGACGCTGAGTTGAGACAGGCTGACGCTGCGCTACGGCAGGCTGACGCTATGCTTCAAGAGGCCGACAACGACCTACGACAGCGTGATATTAACCAGCAGAATCAGATTGACGCGCTGGATGAGCGGGTGAAGCCGATTGAGTCAGCGCTGATTGAGGTGAGAGATTTCGTTTATGTGCTCGACGGGGGTAATGCCGCATCCCCGATTACATCGGGTATTGTTATGGATTGCGGCGGTGCTAATTAATCTATGTACAGAGTTCTTTACAGACGAGACACACTGGTTGCATGGCAAACAGTTAACCCCGTGTTGCTGGACGGTGAACAGGTACTGGTCGCTACCGACCCCATGCAGCCCAAGCTCTACAACATGTGCAAGCGTGGTGATGGCGTGACACCTTTTAATGACCTCCCCTTGTTGGGTTACGACTGCCTTCAAGGAAAGGGTGACAACACCCTTTTCCCGATGAGCCAGAAGGCGGTGACGGATGAGTTTAAGAAGCTGGAGGGCCAGACGGTGCTCATCCCTGAAGATGAGTTTAACGAGCTTTACGACAGGGGAGAACTTGACCCTACAAAGACCTATCACACCTATTAATTCATGCGCTTATGATTATCAAGAACGGTAAGGAGGTTACCTCCATTTACGACCGCGGCAAACAGGTGACTGCGGTCTATCGCTACGTGGCTGGCGCTTGGCGTGCCGTGTGGGAGGCGATTCGTAGCTGCTTCGGGGCTGGGTACTGGAGTGATGAGAAGCCTTGGAGTGATGAAGAACCATGGAAGGATTGAGAACATTTATTTAATTATAATATCGTATGCAAAAAATTAGCTTAAACAAAATCTTGGACGTTATCAAGGAGGTATGGTCTAAGGATGAGCGCAACGGATTGCCCTACTCTGGTAAGGCGGTGCGTGAGGCGATACAGGGTAAGTTGGCCGAGCACGAGGAGGTATTCAAGGCGAAGGGTGGTGCCTTTTTCCGCACCACAGACAAGCAGAGCGATGGCGCCTATCACATCTTGCTCTTCGCTTCGCAAGCCGACAAGAACGAGTGGCTGGAGATGAAGGAGTCATCGCTGGTGCTGGATGACATCAGTCTGCCTGATGAATCGGGTATGGCTTCGACTACCGTCGTGGCGTTAAAGACCAGTTCACCCACTACGATTATCTCGACGGACAACACGGTGAAGTTGCTCCTGAAGTTTACTTCGCAGATTTATAACCCTCTCGACAAGAGCGCCACAGACACGGGCGAACAGGGTACGCTGACGGTGCAGACCCGACCCAACAGCAACGGGAGCTGGGTTACCAAGGGTACGTTTACCGTCGCTTCGGTGCCAGTGGATAGCGAGCGCTACGATGAGTTTGACATCACCGATATGACCTCAAGCGGCGCCCAGCAGGTGCGTGTCTTCGTCAAAGGTAACGAATCGTCGATGAGCACCAACTTTATCACTTTCGCAGTGACCAAGACCGCCCTACGACTCTCGTTCGCTACGACGTGGGAGACGCCTCAGAGTGGTGCGAACATCTCGTTGGCCTACTGGATTACTGGCGCTGTGGATAAGACGCTGCGCATCCGTACCACGGGCTCAACGGGAGCTCGTGAGTTCAGCTATTCGTTGGGCATGAACACCTATACGGAGACCCCCTTCACGGCCTACCTGAACGACGCAGGCTCCACCAACCTTATCCTGAAGCATGGCGTGCACACCTTTGAGGCATGGCTTGACGCTGGCTCTGCGGAGTCGGACCATGTGTTTGGTCAGATCATTTATTTAGAAAGCGGTGTAACAACAGACAAGCCGATGCTGGTGATTAACTCGGCGCCTGAGACGCTGATTAACTGGACATCGGTTGACTTCTGCGAGTATGCGGTCTATAAGCAGGGTGCGTTGAGCTGTGAGGAGATTCCGTTGACCTTCTACTTCAAGAATTACAAAGGTGATGTAGAGTACCTCAAACAGAGCGTGAGCGTGGTGAACGGTCAGCGCAACACGCTATCAGGCGGATTGCAGATTGATTCAGAGGCTGAGATGATTGACGTCTATCTCTCGTGCGAGTGGAACGGTGAGCGCATTGGCAGCGTGCAAGGCTACCAGGTGGATAACAGGGATAACTTCTCACCGACCAAGGGGGCGGACTTCGTATTCAACCCCAAGAACAGAAGCAACAGCGAAACCAACCGAGACCAGGTGATTAACGACGCTACGGGAGAGGTGGTTGAGAGTGTGATGACAGGTATCGCCTTTGACGCCACCGATGGCTATACGGTGACAGAGCTGGGTAAGTGCTTTAGGCTGAAGTACGGCCAATTCATGCACATCAAGTATGACCCATTGGTCGCATTCGCTGACTCCAGCAAGAGCTCAGCCACCTTCATCATCGACTTCTGCAACCACAACATCACCGACGAGGAGAGCCCGATTGTGAGCGTTTGCAGCAAGCTGACCAACGGCAACCCGTTGGGCTTCGAGATGCGCCCACTGGATGCCGTGTTCATGACCTTGGCCAACCAGGTGCGTGATGACCAGCGCACAGGGTTGGAAGAGGGCGTGAAGCAGCAGCTGGCGCTGAACATTGTCTATAACGTGGGTAACACGGGGCGCAACTATGTGCGTATGTTTGTCAATGGTCGCCACCGTCGCACCTTCGCTTACGAGGATAATGATACCTTCGTACAGGCCGTTGATGGCGTCATTGGCAGCGGTGGCATCCGCATCGGTTCGCCAGGGGCGGAGATTGACATCTTCCGCATCGAGGTCTATAAGAAGGCGCTCTCTGAGGCGGATATTCGCAAAAATTACATTGCGGCCATCGCCACGATTGAGGAGAAACGCAAGGAGCGCGATGCCAACGACATCCTTGGCGATAACGGCTCTATCAGCTACGAGAAGGCTAACAAGATTTACCCCTGCCTGTTGTGGCGACCCAGTGAGAAGACGGGTGTCTCTACCCGCCTCTGTAAGTATGGCGACACGAAGGAGACCGTGATGTATGGCGACCTGGTGATTCTTGACCCGACGGGCCGAGTTGAGATTGGCGTGATACACGACGTAGCGATGAGCGGTCAGGGTACATCATCAATGAGCTACTGGAAATGGAACCAGCAGTGGAAGTGGCTGGCTGAGACCTACTTCTTGGCGGCCGACGGCACCAGATACAGCGGCTACTCGCTGATTAAGGGGATGCCATCTGCGAAGAAGCTGTGCGCTAAGATTAACTGGGCTTCGTCGATGCAGAGCCATAAGATGGGTGCTACGGCCCTCTATCAAGACCTCTACCAATTAGTAGTGGGCGATACGGAGATTACCGCTACGGAGGGATTCGAGAACTGCCGACTGGCTGTGAAGCAGATGCCGTTCCTCTTCTTCGTGCAAGAGGAGGTAGGCGGAGAGATTACCTTTGCTGGTCAGTGCACCTTCGGACCGGGCAAAGGCGACAAACCGACCTTCGGGTACGACAAGTCGGTGTTCCCCGACTACATCTCCCTGGAGGGTGCGGATAACGGCGCCCCACTGGTTAACTGCAAAGTGCCTTGGAATGAAGACATCGTAGAAAAGGAGGAGGAGTGGACTTACAATGGTGCTACGCAATGGGAGTTGATGCTGGGCAAGAAAAATCAAATCCAGCGCTACATCGACCGCACCAACTTCTGTTACAGACTCTCGCCAAACATCCTCCCCTTCGCAGGGACCTATACCCAACTCCAGGCAGATTCGACGCTAAACAAGGACCGCATGTACTGGGTGACGCAAGCAGAGAGCGGTTCAGCCAAGTATGACCTCTATCGCTGGGATTACCTCACCTCGTCGTGGGTTGATGCAGGTGTGAACAAACTGCCTGGTGGCGGCTATGAAAAGCTGAATATCAACGAACAGTGTGGCGGTATCGCCTCGGGTAACGATTACGACGCCATCAACCAACTCTTCATCAACTGCCGTGTGGCGGAGTTTGCTAACGGCATCGGTGACTTCATCGTGATTCGTGACGCGCTGTTCCGCCTCTGTTACGACCGCATGGTGGCCGCTAAGGATAACCGAGCCAAGAATACCTATGAGGCTATCTTTACTACGGGAGGAAAGATACGCAGCCAGGCGGATGACTTGGACTCTATTGGTCCACAGAATAACGTGGGTAAGGACAAGGTTCCCTACTACGCCCTGGAGTGGATGAAGGATGCCGACGGAACCAGCTATTGGAACGCCTATGATAACGCTTACTACCGATTGTTGGAGCTGGCCTTCCCCAACGAGCTGCGCAGCATGATGCACGAGCTGCTTACAGCGATGGCGACGCTTGGCGGCACACCGATGGGGTGTATGAAGAAGTACTTCTTCGACACCGTGACGGAGGAGTTTCCAGCCGTGTCGTACAACGAGACCGCCCGCATCTGGTATGAAGACGCAGACGTGGCGATGAACCGAGGCGAGTACCAGTGTAACACCGCCCCACTAACCCAATCGCTTGGCGACCAGCTCAACTCAGAGCGCGAGTGGTACAAGAAGCGCCTGGTCTTCCTCTCCTCCTACGCCAGCTATGGCGAATTTGACCGGGGTGAGGTGAGTGGTGCCCTCTCGTTCCGCTCGGTGACCAACCGAGATGGAAGCAATCCAACCTACTCGTTTACGCTTACCCCGCATCAGTGGCTCTTCCCGGCGATTGGCGCTGGCGACAGTGTGCTTTACGGCGCTGGGAATGATGCGCCTGTGATGGTGAAGGCTGGCGAGACGATTACACTGCATGGCATCTCAGCGGATGGTAACACCAACATCCGCATCCTGGGCATCAACTACTACCGCAGCATCGGTGAGTTCGGTGACAAGGCGTTGGCAGACACCTTCCAATTATCGGGTGAGCGGTTGACAGAGTTCTCTGCCAACGTGTCTGGTGGTAACGAGTTCCGCCCAGCCTCCATGCGCGTGACAGCGCCCAACCTACGGCATATCGATGTGACGGGTGTAAGCAGCCTGGGCGGACGGCTGGATTTATCCAACCAGACCCGATTGGTCAGCGTTAAGGCCAAGGGTACGGCGCTGACCGAGGTAGTGATGCCGAGCTGCGTGACGCTGAATACCGCCCACCTGCCAGCCGGATTGACCAAGCTGGAGCTGACAGGGCAACCCTCGCTGACGGATTTATCGCTCGATAGCACGGTGAATCTGTCGATTGTACGGTTGGCTGGATTTGACAGTTACCCATTGGCTCGATCACTGTATAACAACTATGTCAGCGGCAAAGGCAACCTGCAAATATTCAGCGCAAAGGGTGTGGATTGGAAGGATATTCCAGCGGCTATGATGAAGTATTACACCGAGTTAGCCAACTGTGAACTGACAGGACGCATCAGCGTAAGCAACCTCGATGATGTCGATTTCCGCTTGAAGACGAAGCTGTTGAAGCGCTTCGGCGCTGTGGATACGGGCGCTGACGGGTTGTTAGTGACCTACCGCGTGGTACGGTTGACTGGTGTGAAGGTGATGGGACCGGTCTATCTGCGCACAACGGGTAAGAAGAGTTACGGCGTGATGCCAACCCCTGCCACGGCTAATAACATCACCTCATGGCGACTGACCAGCGGCAACGACCTCTACCCCATTGATAGCGATGGTGTGATGCAGGTGAACAGCATCCAAGCGGAGGGCTCAGACCCCTTCGAGGTATCACTGACGGTTGATACCTTGAGAGACGGCACGCTGAGCGCCTCAATGAACGTGTGGCCCACCAACCACACCCCGAAGGTGGGCGACTTCTTCTATGCCGACGGCACCACCTCGGAGGCCGACCGGGTGGAGTACGGCAAGACCAACCTGGGCATGGTGTGGTTTGTCAACCAAGACAACCCCAATGACATCCGAGGCGTGCTGAAGCAGTTCATCAACACCGGTGCACAATGGGGTATCTTCCAAGACAACTGGAGCAATCTGAAGTTGACCGACATGCCAGACTATAACGTCTTCGACGTGCCTGGCGTAGTTAACATGGGTTCGGCTGGTGTATCGCCTACATCGGATGCCTACTTGGATGCGAGCAATGAGGCTGGCGGCGGATTTGCCCGACTGGACCCTTCGACCGCAACGGGACAAATTGGCTTAGTTACCTTGGATAGCGACATCCTGGATTACAAGGCTGGTACGGTGATGCCCATTGGTAAGGCGCAGACCTTGCGTATCGTCAACCACTGTCACATTATCCTTCGAGACAGCAGCGTGGGTGTCGGTGTACCTGTTGCGTCGGAGAATGAAACGGAGTATGATGCCGTACTCCGCATGAGCCAAGAGTTCGTGGCTGGCAAGGAGTCGAAGTACATTCAGTTCTTCTACCTACCGGCCATGTTGTCGTACGCTTACGAGCCTAAGTGTGAGTATGAAGGTGAGGTATTGGCCGATGAGTTCAAGGCTCACAACTGGTACCTTGGCTCAGCTGGTGAGATGGGTCGTTGCGCCTTCTTCGACTGGGCCGCCAACCAATCAAGCAAGCCAAATGTGGTCAAGATGGCCATCTTTAAACAGGCTATCATTGACGGTCTGTTCGGACCTTGGGGAAGCCGCGGCGCCTGGTCGTCGTCGGAGTACTCGGTCACGCTCAACGCTTGGTACGCCTCGTTTCCTGGCGGGTCGGTGGCGTTCACCGGCAAGTACGGCGCTTTCGCGGTGCGCCCCTTCGTCGCATTGAAAAATTCGGTCGGCTGACTTTTGTCGGCCGACCTCACGCCGCAAGCTGGCCGGACAATTAACGTTTAACAATCCAATAATAAGTAATGAAAGCAAGACAATCATCCGTTTACCGAAATCAAGAGTTGCTTTTGCACACCTTGAATAGGTGCTTCGATAAAGTCCCGAATAAATTTCATCGCCAATGGCAGGCCGCTGTCTGCACGACCACCCTGATGAGCGCCATGAGACACGTCGATATGGCGCTTCGAACTAAGGATGCTCAGGCTCGGATGGAGATACTCGAAGCGATTTGCGTTGAAATGGCTGACGTGAAGGTTGTTGTAAGGGAGTTCAGCGTGAAGGATTCTCCTAAAGACCCCACGATTATCAGCTTCAATCAGTACGCTGAAATAGCGAAGCTGCTCGAAAAAATCGCTCGTGACCTTCAGAAGTGGATGATTGCCACAATGTCGCTTAATAAGGTGAAATGACCATGATTGTGACACCTTGTAGTTTATCTTTAAATGGACTCTCCACAGGTGGGTGTGACCCACTCGTTAAGAACAAGATAGCGAGAGCCATCAGAAGCCGCAACGCCTGGTCGTCGTCGGAGAACTCGAACACGAACAACGCTTGGTACGCCTCGTTTCCTGGCGGGTCGGTGGCGAACAACGACAAGAACAACGCTTACGCGGTGCGCCCCTTCGTCGAATTGGAGGATGACTACTTAGCCTCATGGATTGAGGCGTTCATGGATTGTGCTAAACGTAAAAAGAACTCCAAGGCGTTCGATGACTATCGACCGCTGTGTGAGGAAGACATTGTCCGGCTGGCAACGGCGTGTTATACACGCACCTACCAGCCTCTGCCATCCATACGCTTCGGCGTCAAATACCCTCGTCCAAGGGAGGTGTTCGCTGCACAGTTCCGTGACCGCATCGTGCATCACTGGATTTACCTGCGTGTGGTTGAACTGATTGAAACCAGATACCAACAGATGGGTGATGTATCTATGAACTGTCGCAAGGGGTTCGGACCGCAGTTGGCGGTCAAGACATTGGCCGGTTTCATCGAGGAGGTCAGTGAGGGCTACACCAGGGAGACATGGATAGGTAAGTTCGACCTGAAGGCTTGCTTCATGTCGGTGGATGTCAAGCTGTTGATAAGCCTAATCGAGAGCGAGCTGTTGGCCGACTACCAGGGCGATGACAAGGCGTTGCTGGTGTGGCTGATTGGCGTGACGCTGAGGAACAGACCGCAAGAGGGTGCTATCACCCGTGGCGACCCGATGCTGTTGGAGGCTATTCCATCGAACAAGATTCTGCGAGGCGAGAACGGTGTGCCAATCGGTAACCTGCCGAGCCAAATCTTTGTGAACTACTTGCTAACCTATCTGGATGAGTTTATCCTTGATTACCTGTCGGAACACGAGCCACAGGCGCACTATCTGCGCTTCGCTGATGATTTTGTTGTGGTCTGTCGAGATAAGGAGACGGTCAAGGCGGTGCGTAGGCTGGCCGCTGAGTTCCTGCGTGAGCGGTTGAAGCTGACGCTACATCCCGACAAGGTCTATATCCAAGAGGCAAGGCACGGGGTGCGGTTCCTTGGGTCGGTGATTAGACCGGGAAGAGTATATGCCGATGAAGCGGCAGTGCGTGCGCTGGGTCGGTCGTTGGAGCGGCTGGAGCGGGCTTGTCAGAGAGGGTGTTCTACGGATGAGTTGGAGCGGAGGGTAAGCAGTGTCAACTCCTATTTGGGGATGATGAGCCACGCCAAGAGCTACGCCATCCGGCGGAGGATGCTGAGTGAGAAGGTTCACTTGTGGCGTTATTGCTATGTTGTCAAAAAATTCTTAATCCTTAAAATCAAAAAGTGTTATGTTAGAGATTACAGAGATGAGCTGGAGCAGAAGGTTACTCCAGCGTGAGTTTACTATTCGCGTGAAGTTAGATGACCGTGAGGAGACATTGGTTCTGCCGCTGGGTGAGCCGACGAAAGGTGCGGTGGCTAATCTGCTTATCCGCTTGCGCTACCCGCAGGACGAGATGGAAGCCATCATTAACAACTACCTACTCGACCCCTCTGGTGAGGAGGCGAAAGCTGAGTTTGCGGCGATGCAAGCTTGGAGAACGGAGTGTAAGCGATGCGCGGAGGAGGTAGTGAAGCGGTCGTTGTAACCGTTGAGCTGACGGGATGGAGGGTGTATGCGCAGCGCTGGCTGATATGTGACGGCGGTAGGCTGCGTACCCTCTTCCTTCTACCTACGCCGGATGGAGGGGTGGTGGTTGGCGTGGATGGGGTATGGGATAAGCCTCCAGACTGCGAGGCGGTGAGGGTGATTTTGGACTCTTTACTCATGGAGTAGTATTGTCCTTTGGCGGATGGGGATAAACAATTACTTTTGCTGGTGAAATAAAAAACAATAAAATGATTGGTGAGGATTCATTAAAACATCATATCGTGGAGGTGGCTATCCCTGGCAGCTTTACCACCGTAGCGATGGCGTTCATTCAAGAGAGCATCATCCACATGATACCCTGGCTCATCGTCACCTGTGCGGTGATACTTTGCGACTTGGCTTTTGGCATCCGGTGCTCATTGATGCTTGGCGAAAAGGTGCGTTTCTCGTCTGCCGCACGGCGTACAATGGGCAAGATGGTGACTTACTTCGCTTTCGTGGCGATGGTCTGCTTTATCAGCGTGGCGACCGATACGAATAACAAGATTGACATCTATTCGTGCCTGCTGGTCTGCTTTATAGAGGGGTGCAGCATCATGAGCAATCTAATCAAGCCCAAAGGGTACAGCCTTGACTTCGCCAAAGTGGTAAGCCTGTTTGGGCGCAAGATGTTCAAAGTGGATAAGTCGGATTTAGAAGATGTGATCACAAAAAATAAGGAGGGCGAACAATGAAATACTTTACAATGGGTGAATTGGTGTCGAGCCGAACGGCTGACCAGAAAGGGATTATTAACCGATGCAACAAGGAGCACGCTGCCAACTTAATGGAGTTGGTGGATAAGGTGCTCGACCCACTGCGTGAGGCTTACGGCAAGCCGATACGGGTAACGAGCGGCTACCGATGCGAGGCACTGAACAAGGCGGTTGGCGGTTCGCCAACCTCCGACCACATGAAGGGCTGCGCTGCCGACATCGTAGGTACACCAGCCACTAAGGAGGAGAATGAATACCTCTTCGAGCTGATTCAATCGCTGTTTCTGCCCTTCGACCAGATTATCAATGAGAAGGATTTTTCGTGGGTTCACGTATCGCACCGGCCCAACAAGAACAGAAAGCAGATTCTTGTGCTTTAACCCACCCCGATAGGAACAACTTAAAACGGCTTTAACATGAACAACGAACGATTTATCAAGGCGTTAATGTATTACGCCTTACTCTTTTTTCTATACCTTACGATAGCCATGGTGTTATGCTTTACACTGACGGGTTGTACGTCGGTGTGTTATGTACCTGTGGAGAGCGTGACCCACGACAGCATCTATATCTCCCGTGTGGAGCGTGACAGCATCCATGTGCATGACAGCATCTACATGGAGGTGGTGAGCAAGGCCGATACCGTCTATCAGACCAAGTATGTACAGAAGGTGGTCTATCGGGATGCCCTTCGCACCGATACCATGATAGTGGAGCGGGTTGACACCATCCGCCTGCCGTACCCCGTAGAGAGACAGCTATCCAAATGGGAGAAAATAAAATTGGATTTCGGTGGCATGCTTATGGGCGGAATAGCTATCTTTGCATTGTCTGCAGCGGCGATGTGGCTGCTCAGGCGCAAACGGAATAACATCTAATCACTCAGAAAGGAGGTGTGTAACAATGGCAAGCAAATGTGGTGGCGGCACCAAGAAGAAAGGCGGCAAGGGCGGCAAGAAGTAACCCCTCGCTGAGAAGTTGAAAAGCATTATCCCTTCGGGCTTAGGGGAAAAAAGCCCGACCCCTTGTTTTTATTGTAGAAGTTTGGCTAACAAGGATAAATAACATCGTCAGTATATGCTATCCGTCGGGCTTGACGGGTAAACATAGCTGGCGATGTTTTTGTTCACCATATATCGACATAAAAATGAGCAAGGAGGAATTATTTAACATTGTGATAGACATAGTGGCAGATACAACGGGTGTATCGAGAGAGTGCATACTGACAAGCAAGTGCGAGGAGAGTACGGACGCTCGCTCCATTGCCGTGAAGGTGCTCAGTCGCTACCTGACCGATGTGCAGATAGGTGGGCTATTTGGCATTACGTCGCGTGGAGTGAACTATATCCGTGGCACCTTTTTATTGCGGTCAAAGAAATGGTTCGTAAGAAGTAATTACGAAGCAGTGTTGAAGCGAATAGGAAGTAATGCGTTGACGGCTGTCTGAGGATGAGGTATCTTTGCATCGTCAATCAATAGTGGTTGGCATAACTTAAACCTTAACGATTATGCAGATAAAAGGAATGAATGGCGAAAGCTACCATGTGACGGGACAGGGACAGGGTAATTACAACACGGTCGGCGCGAGCGCAGGCATTGCCTCCTTCCTTGGCCTTAATGCAGGCAACCTCTTCGGAGGCTGTGGTAACGGATGGAATCGCAACGGCTGCAACGGCCCTGTGGAGGTGATTACCTCTGAGGATAAGCCTATCAGTCGCTACGAGGCCAAGATGATGCAGGACCTCAGTACGAAGGATGCTGAAATCTCGCTCCTGAAGGCCGACAAGTACACCGACCAGAAGATTGTGGAGACCACGGCTTACCTCATGGGTAAGATTAACGAGGTTTCCGCCGAGGTGCGTGCCAACAAGGACGCTCAGTGTGCCATCAACATGGAGCAGGCGGTTTACAACGGTACGAACACTGCCACCATCGGTTGCATCAAGCAGCAGATTGCACAGCTCCAGTCGCTCTCTACGCTGGTGGTTCCATCCGCCAAGGTGTGTGACACGGGTTGCTGCTGCGGCTAAAATTACTCGATTATTGGAATGATACTCAGATAGTTATGGGTATCATTCCAAATAAGCATGTTCAAACAGGCTTATTTTACAACAAATATGATTAACAACGCATACAAACTATCAGCCGTGCTGACGCAGTGGATTAATCCTGTGGTGCAGCAGTTTGCCGCAGGGCGTATGGCCTCACTGCCCTTTGTGCAGTTGATTGAGAATAAGGTGAAGTCGAGCGGATGGGTCAGTCCTGCCTGGAGCCTTGCATCGGAGATTTCTCCCCTGCTCAATAACGTCAGCGGCGCATTGGTGCAACCCCTGCTCCAACGCTATATCTCTTCCGTGCCTGACGAGCAACTGCCCAAGATGGCGCATCGCATTGTGGACGAAGCCATCAAGCAGGGCTCACTCTCGCTCATGGAAGGTAGGGTGGTGTTCGAGAAAGAGGACTTGGAGGAGCTGAAACAGCTACTCAACTACAATCTCCCCCTCAGCCAGGAGGAGGAATACGAAGTGATTACAGAACCCCGTGCGGAGGATTCCGCTCAATAACTTAAACCTTAACTATCATGATTCAATTAACTCCTATTGCAATCGCTGCCACGAGCCAGCAGTACCTGGCCAATGTGGTGGAAAATCTCTGCCAAGCCTATTGCTTGACGGACAGTGTACAACCTTCAGGCAACGTGACCTTCTCCGTAGCCTCACAGCAGACTGTCGGCACGCAGACCGTAGTAACCATCAATGCCGCCGTAACCGTGACCTACCAGCCCAAGGGTCATTGCAAGAGCGTGGTGCGTCAGTTTAACGAGCAGTTCCAGGTGGCCTTTATCGGTGCGGCTGGCGCCGTGCCAACCATTGCGCTAACCCCGCTGACTACCGTAGTGACCGCAGACCACATCAAGTGCTGCAACAAGGCATACGGTGTGAGCCTGGCAACGCCTCTGACCATTGCCGCCACGTTTCCCGCAGCGTAGCTTGGCAAAGGCTACATTTTCAAGACGAGCAAGAACAAAACGTTCCACTTGATTGTTCAACTTATGTTTTAGATACGAGATACAAGTGATGAGTGATAAGTGATGAGAGACGAGTGGTGTGGGTGGACTATTTTCCGCCCACACACCGTAACCTAATTTAAATCTTAAAACGAACAATATAAAATGAAGACCAAGGAAGAGATGATAGACCGCTACCATCAGCTTTACGATAAGATGAAAGATAGCAAAGACCCCAAGACTATGAAAATATTCGGCGAGGCGGAGAAGAGTATCTTCAAGCAGTTGGCAGCTACCCATCCGCAGCTGGCTGATAGTTGGCTCGCGCGACTCGAAGCAATCTGCTGGGACAACTACCTGAGCGAAGCCGAGGCCATGAACATATCCAAGTGGATGGAGAACCAGGATAAGACCAAGGGATTCCATTGGCCGAAGGAGCCGTTCATGAAAGCCGTAGAGGGTATAGGTGGATGCACCGAGCGAAAGCCGGAGTACAACAGCTGTGCGCTGCTTGCTACGTCGAATATGATATACAGCGACCACGCCCGGAGTATCGCCGAGGACATGGGATATAAGTCGCCTACCGAAGTACCCAACGAAAAGATGCTCCGTTCCTGCTACAACAAGGCCGTGGAGAAGCTGTGTGATGCCGACAAAGGTTTCAATGTGAGGAAGTACTTCAAGCACTCCATGTACGGAGAAACACCCGGATAACCTAACATAAGTAAGGAGATAATAACATGAAAAACAACAGGGAACGATTGACCAAGAGTCAAGTGGAAGAAGTGCTGAGAAGCTACTTCGGTTGCTCGCTGCGCGAGATGTGCGTCACGGTATCTATCCTCTGCATCCACGCGCACGTAGTGTACAACGACTTCAAGACGCAGCTCACCGCCCAACGCGAGCTGATGGATAGGCTGCCAGGAGTCTATCTCTATCTGGAGCGTGGCTACACCGATGGCGCCACTCTCGATGCCCTCTATGGTGCCGACCTCGACGAGCAGGAAATCTACATCAAGGACCAAAGCGGCTCACTCATCCGCACCACCATCCACGAATACCTCTTCGAGTACCTCGATAACAAAGAGATGTGTCAAACGTCCCACCAAACTAATAGTTCGCAAATCTTAAATCAATTTGCTTGTTAGGAAATGTGTGTCCTCACCGACCCACCAAACTAATAATTCGCATGGCTGCCTCCGAGACAAAAACAAAAGAGGCGGTCATGCTTTTTTCTTGCGCCGGCTTTCGTAGTCTTTCATCGGCTTTGTTTTCAAGGTTTTGCTCACCTTATTAATGACGTGAGCACAGTGTAATGCTGTCATATTCAGAACCATATACCAACATAAAAAATATAATAAGCGAGAGCTCTCCCTATTTAAGTATTTATTTAGAAAGTATTAAAGATAAATATCAGACCGCAAGAACACGATGTATTTGTTTGACTATCATAGAGATACAATCGTTAATTTATGGTTAATTATCAGTTTCATGGGATGCAATTATCAGTTTCATGGGATGGAAGTATCAGTTTCATGGGACGTTTATATTAGTTTCGTGGGACGCGGTTCGGTCGTTTCACGTTTTATCTATTAGGCGCTTGGGACGCCAATCGTTGCTAAATGCTAAATATGATTAATTATTAGTCCAAAAAGAGCGTACTAATAATAATAACATTACCTTTGTATCGCTAACTAATACATTCCTAATCAAATGGCAGACAAAAGTATTGAAAAATTCAATCCTAAGACCATTGTAAAGGTCTCCTCGCAGCTATACGAAATGGATAAGCGCCGTATCGACCTCTCCATCTATGGTTACCGGTTACTCTATGCCATCTCTTCCGGCCTGAGCGAGCGTGATATGTTCTGTGAGTACCGCTTCAGTAAGAGTGCGCTGTTCAAGTACCTGAATATAGATAACACCAACCAGCGCCACGACATCCTCCAGCAGACCCTCACCGAGGTGCAGAGCAAGGGGATAAGCATTGTAACGACCAACCGGGGCAAGCGAACCTGGGAAAACATCTCGCTCATCACCTACAGCAAGCACTCCGAGGATGGAGACAACGTGATTATCCACATCAACGACAAGGCAATGGATATTCTCTTCAACATCAAGCAGTATGTGCCCATCATGCCCAAGCACTACCTACCGCTTAACACCACCTATCAGAACTGGTTCTACCCATTCCTGAAGAAGTCGCTGAAGCTGGGCACATGGACTATGACCATCGACGACATCATCACAGGGCTTAACCTCGACGGGAGCGCCACACCGAGCGGCATGAAGAAAGCGGAAAATACCTGCTCCAGCTACGACCGCAAGAAGTGCGCCTCTTATATAGGTAATGTGCTACGCTTCGTGGTGGGCATCGAGCCGAGCCAAGCCTATAAAGAGGAGATTCGTGCGGCCAAGGCCGAGAAGCGCAAGCCTCGACCCGTCCCATGGGACTATTACAAGAACCCCCGGAGCGGCAATCCTACCGGCACGCTCTACACCATCAGCCACTACACCGACATCGAAGTGAAAGCCTATGCCGAGAAGGAGGGGAGGAGCTATGCGCGTGTGGTATTCCTGGTCAGGCAGAAGGTGAGCGAGATGGATAAGCGTCAGCTTGCGGAGCTCGACAAGAACATCAAGAAGCAGGCTGAAGAGGATATGGGTGCGCGTCAGGATTTGGCCAACCGTGCAGGTTCTGAATCCATATCCTACGCGCAGATTGTAGAGCCCGCTTGCGAGGTTCCCGTCATGGAGGCCGCATTTCATGATGAACAAGAGTTGCGAGACAGCGCCCGTGAGGTAGGCATGACCTTCGAGGAGTATGTCGAGATGGGCCGCTTCGCCAAGCATCCCAACGGCAAATGGTACCGCAGATAATCCCATCAAACTAATACTTATCACTGATTACAATAACCAATCATTGATTACAAAAACTAATCACTGATTACAAAAACTAATCACTGATTACAAAAACTAATCATTGATTACAAAAACTAATCATTGATTACAAAAACTAATCACTCATAACTAATTACTAATCACTAAAAACAATCTCTCATTATGAAAAAGTTTTTCTCCCTTTTCATGGCGCTGTGCGTCATGGCCTCTCTGTTTCTGTTATCCGCTTGTGTCAATTCGGTAGAGGATGGCGGCAAGGAGGATCAGACACTCTGTAAGCTCTCTGTCTCCGTGGGTCAGCTGGTATCAACCCATCCTATCACAGGCGAATCAAATATCGCTACCCGTGCGGCGATGACTCTATCCGACCATGCAAAGGCGCTCACCCTCTTTGCCGTGGCGGAGGATGGATCGGTCGCTGCGAGCGTAACGCAAGCATCCACGGAACCGGGTTACGGCAGTATCACCATGGAACTTCCTCACGGCAGCTATACGCTGGTCGGTGTGGCTCACAATGGCGCTCAAGCCTCCTATGCCGATGGCATCATCGCCTTCGAAGACGGCAAGGTGACAGACACCTTCATCGGTACGAAGGCAGTGGCGCTCTCGTATAATGCTTCGCCTATAAGCACCACCATCACACTGCAACGGCGGGTGGCGAAGCTAACCATCGACATGAAGGACGCCCTTCCGCCTTCCGTCAACGAGGCCAAGGTGTCAATAAGCACCTACTCCCCAAAGTTCGACCTCTCCGCCAACGCAGGCACGGCAGCCGAACCGCTGGAGCGCAGCTTCAACCTGACCAGTTACAGAGGCCAAACCGACATCAGCATCTCCATCTACACCTTCCTGCCCACGGCTACCACAACAACCTCGCTCACCTACACCGTGACCGATACATCAGATGCTACCCTATACACCCACACCTTCCCATCGCTCAACCTCGCCGAGTGCACCCAAACCAAGGTGTTCGGCCATTTCTTCACCTCCAGTGATGTCTGGACTATCGAGTTAATGGGGGATTGGAAGACGTCGATTGACTATAACATTAACAATTAATACGATTATACTATGGCACTAATCAAATGCCCCGAATGTGGGAAAGATGTGAGTGACAAGGCGGAACGCTGTCCTCATTGCGGAGTGAACATTGCAGGTATGGACGATATTGTTCTTTGCTGTCCCTACTGTCTGTCAAGTAGGTTAGACCCCGTAAACAAGAAATTCAGTGCAGCAAAGGCTGCGCTTGGCTACATCTGTGTAGGTAATATCGGTATGCTGGCCGGAGCTGCTGGCATTGACAAAGAGGAGTTTACCTGCCGTTCGTGCGGAAAAAAGTTTAAGGGAATGGAATCCCCAAATCTGAAAGAAGGCGAACGCGAAGAGGTGAAGCGTGAATACATCAGGCTGATTACAGAGGTCGGTGCGATAGAATCTGAAAAGTATATTGAAGGAAAAATGCCTGTTCCTTTAAACAGCGATTATGATACGTTTAGGTATCGATTCATCGAACATAACAATCTAAAAGCCAAGATAACCATGAACGATAAACGGAGAGAGGTAAATAGATACTCTTTTTACTTATCGGCCACCGTATCTGTTATTTTAATGTTTGTCATGCTTAGCTCTGATTTAGACTTCCCTCTGGCGTTTCTATTCACTTTGTTTTTAGCGTTCCTGCTGTTTATGGTATTCAAAGTGATAGGAGCAATGATTATAGGAGACAAAGAAGTATAAATCTTCCAACCTATTATTTGCCCAAGCGCTGTGTCCTTTGCAAGAAGGATGCGGCGCTTTATCTTTGTCGGCAGAAAGCGATGGAACATACCCATTGCTCAAGCTATTAATTATTCATTAGAAACCATGCCATCGAAGGATTTTGAAGTGAAGCTGTCGGATGAATTGAACTTTTGGGCGGCACGTGTATTTGACAAGATAAAGCAGAACTTCCTTGCGCTCGACATCAACCGAACGCCAGGGGGCAAAGGGCCTGAATATACAGGCGACCTCTTCCGCTCTGTGTGGTGGACGGTGTACAATGCCGCCGGTGGAAATAAGGCCATGATCACCTTCTTCTACCTCAAGTATGGCGACTTCGTGCAGTGGGGTGTAGGTAATGGCGTGAAGAAGTGGAATGTACCCAAGATGACCGGCCTGGTTCCTATCAAGCATCCGGATAACAACCGCATGGCGAAGCCCTTCCTGCGCAGTGAGGTAAGACGACAAGCCAAATGGTTGCTTAAGCGTCTGGCCGAGCAATATGTCTATGCTGGAAATCTCTATATTGTGAAAGGCTTGGCCGAAGGTTTAGGTAGCCAAACTATCACTCAGCGATGGATTGAGCAGAATAAAGACGCACTTAGAGAGCGGTTCAAAAACCTTTTTTAGTAATTACATATACACATAAATACATAAATACATAAATACAAATACATAGATTTATAGGGGCGTCATCTGTGCATGGGTGAGATAGTTCATGGTAGCTATTTCACCCATTTTTCTTTGTCCTTTTTTCAACGGTTTCAGCACTCTAACTTTGCTGTAAAACAAAATGATTATTAACTCAAAAACAGCAAAAAAGTGGCAGCGAACAGAGTAACATTGACCCTTACGCTTGACGCACAGCAGGCGCAGAATGAGATTGAGCGGCTTAAAGAACTATCCGACCAATTAACGGGTAGCTTGCAGAATGTGCAGGAGCGCATGGCCGACAGGACCAAGTGGCTTCCGGGTGAAAATGAAAAAACCCTCAGCAAGGAGGCGAGCACCTTGAAGAAGCAGATTAAAGAGCTTAACAAACAGATCACTGATGGCGAGTCTATGATCGACGGTGTGGAAGAACGGCTCCAGAAGATGGCGGATTACAGCTACTACAACCTCAAGAAGCTGGAGAATGTGTTGAAGAACTCACTGAAAAATGCGCAGTTCGACACCGACGCCTACCGCCAGGCAGCTGATCGGCTTCAGAAGGTTAACGATGAGATGGCCAAGCGCCGCATGGACATCAACAACACCGAGACCATTGCGAGCTCCAAGAAGGTACTGGAGACCCCAGGAAACTACTCCACCTCAGAGATTAACAACGCCATCAAGACCCTCAAGGATTTACAAGCCATCACCAAGCACAATGAGGATGAGTGGGGCCGACTTGAGGAGTCCATACAGCGAGGTAAAGATCAGTTGAAGGCGTGGACGGATGCTACTAAGGAAGCTAAGGCAAACGACCTACAAGCCAACCTAACCAACCTCTCAACCGACGCCCTTTCCGAGCAGAAGAAGTATTGGCAGGCGATGATTGATGGTGCGGAGCAGAGCAACCCCAAGATGCAGCAGTACATCGCCAACCTTCAACAGGTCAATGCAGAGGAGGAGCGACGCGCAAAAAACAGCGCACAGGACATTATATCCCGTGTCAACAGCGGATGGGATGACACCATCAAGGCCACCACAGAGGCTGTTAATCAACTCAAGGAGTATCGCCAAACCCTAAATACTGCTGACACAGCCGGACTGAAACAGGTGGATGACGCTATCGACATCCTCAATGGCAAGATAGCTCAGAGCGTGGAGGGATATATGTCGCTTCAGGATGCGCTCAACAACTCCAGCGAGAGCGCTATGCAGAACTTCAATGGAACCATCGAGGAGCTGGAGAAACTGAAGAAGGCCCTCGAAACATTGCGCAAGACGAAGGTTGATGTGGGTGACGAGAAAGGCTTGAAGAATATAGATGACAGCTTGGCGCGTGTCAACACCAAGATTACGGAGGCTACGGGTAACATCCGCGATTTTGACAAGTTTACTTCTAACCTCAGCAGCAAGAGTTTGGCCGAGCTGGAGGCCGCAGCCAATCAGCTGAGTGAGCAGCTGAAGCATACCGCAGCCAACTCCGAAGAGTTTGTGTCCCTCAGTGCCGACTTGCGCAACGTGAACGAGCGCATTCAGGAAATCAACGGCTCTTTCCGCACGCAGGAGAATGTCATTTCGCGCACAGCTAAGGAAATGGCCTCCTATATTGCTGCATTTCTAACCATCGACAAGGCAATCTCACTAACCGAGCAGGCCATCCAAGCCAACATCGAGCTCTCCGACTCGTTTGCCGACATTCGAAAAACCACAGGCTTGGCCGAGGAGAATGTTCGCCGACTGAGCGACCGCATCAACGACATCGACACCCGTACATCCATGGAAGAGCTGCATGAGCTGGCCGTCGTAGCCGGACAGATCGGTTTGCGCAGCAGTAACGACATCTTAGGCTTTGTTAAGGCAAGTAACCAGATCAACGTAGCCCTTAACGAACTGGGTGCCGAAGGTACCTCTACGCTTATGAAGCTGGCTCAGCTGACGGGTGATGTTAACATGGGTGTGGAGAAGGCGCTGTTAAGCATCGGTTCAGCCATCAACGAATTGTCGGCCAACAGTGCAGCCACCGCAGAGCCTATTGTCGATATGATGTCACGCTTGGGCGGTATCGCCCAGCAGTCGGGCATCACCACGGCTGAGATGGCCGCGATGGGCGCCACGTTTAACGCCATGAATCAGTCTATCGAGGTTGCCGGAACCTCGATGAACAAATTCATCTCTACACTTATGAGTGATACCGAAGGGGTGGCCTATGCGCTTAACATGGATGCACGTGTGCTGAAGCAGCTTATCCAGACAGGACAGACTACTGAGGCGATTCTTCAGGTATTCGAGCGGATGAAGTCTATCTCCAAGGAGAGCAGCGACGGAATGGCCAGTCTCTACGGCGTGATGGGCGACCTTGGTTCAGAGGGTGCCCGTATGTCGCAAACCATCTCAGCAGCAGCCAACAGTGTAGAGTTTATGCGTGCGCAAGTCGAGCTGTCGCGCGATGCCTTCGTAGAGGCAACCAGCGTGACCAACGAGTACAACGTGAAGAATGAGAACGCTATGGCCTTTATGAAGCGAACCGGTAACTTGATTAAAGAGGTCTTCGTCAACGGCAGTGCTGAGAGCGGTATCACTCGCCTCATGCGCACGCTGCATAGCTTTGTCAAGAGCCTCGTAGAGGGTGGCGAGAAAGCCACATGGTTTAAGTCTATTCTCGGCGCCATGGTGGTGGTGATGTTTACCGCATCCAAGGGAGTGACCAATTTATCCCGAAGTTTTAAGGCATTCTGGAGAAACGTAGAAGGGGCCACGACAGCTACAAGGCTATTCAATGGATCGCTTAAAGCACTTAATGCTGTGGCGAAAACGATAGGTGTTTATCTCATCGCTACTGGCATCGGGATGCTCATCGGGTACATTATTTCCCTGTTTACCAATACCAACCGCCTCACAAAGGCTATTGCCGAGAGCAACAACGAACTGGCTGTGCAGAGTAACCGCATCGCCTTCCTCAGCTCGCAGCTGGCCAAGGAGAACCTGGAAGAGAAGAAGAAACTGCAATACATCAACGAGCTGAACAAGAACTACGGCCGATACCTTGGCTTCATGCTCAAGCACACCGACAGCGCAGAGAAGTTGCAAAAAGCTACTGCCCTTCTCAATGCCGAGCTGCGCAAGCAGTCGGCACTCACCATCGAGACCACCATCAAGGACAAGCTCAAGGAGAAGTATGCTGACAAGACGCAGGGGTTAATGGAAGAGGTGAGCGGCATTGCCAAACAATACAGTAAGTACGGTGAAGCGCAGTCTGCCGGACTGTCATCGGTGGTGACACGTCTTTCCGCTCAAACGGATGGGAAGGATTTCAAGACCGCACGAACGATGGTGATTGATGAACTGAAGAACCTGGAGCAGTCTGAGGTTATCAATCTGAACTACATCCAGAAGGTCCATGATTTGGTTAATAAGATGCGATTGATGAACAAGCAGTTCAACGACGAGGTGGCGGTGTACACCCGCATGTCATCCGTGCAGCTCGACGAAGCCTCCAAGCAATCCATCGAAGCCCGTAAGGAGATGCTCGACGAGTTGAAGAAAGAGTATGACCAGTTGCAAGCCATATCCACCGAGGGGATGGACGAGGAGCAGCAGCGCGACCACTACAACCGATTGATGGAAAAGCAGGCTGAGTATGTGAAAACCTCCGAGGAGCTGATGAAGGGCTACAACGAGGAAGCCGCTAAGATAGACGCTACCAGGGCTACCGACGAACAGCGCCAATACCTCGATGACCTGAAGGTGAAGAAAGAGGCTCTGATTGCCCAGACGCAGGCCGTCACCGCCTACTCTGACCAAATCAAGAAGAAACTCAACGTGCTCAACGACCATTGGGGGAAAGGTCCCAACCTGGCGCAATGGAGGCAGGCGCTCGACGAGATAGCCAGCGGTGCCGACCTCAGCAGCGAATCAATCGATAAGTTGGTCAATGTCTATAAGCAGATGCAGAAAGAGTCGCAGAAAATCTCCGACGTCAACGCCTATAACGAGATGTTTGGCACCAACTTCACCAGTCTGGATAAGGCGCAGCTCGACATCAAGGCGAAAGCCAAAATCATCAAGGACCGCCTCGCAGCCCTTGGCCGTGGCGTGACGGGTGATTTCCTTTGGGGCAAAGATGGCTCCGAGCGCGAAGCCAAGCGCAAGGCTAAGGAGGAGTATCAGGCTGCGCTGGCCGCCTTTGAAGCCTACTGGAATGAGCGCGAGACGGTGCTTCGTCAGAAGTCGGCTGAACAGCTCGACACCGAAGCCGAACTCAACCGCAAGCTGGAGCGGATGAATGAGGAGAAGTGGGCCGACCAGGTACAGCTTTACATGAAGCTGCTCGATGATTTCTACCGCCAATCCACCTTCAACAGTAGCAAGTATGTGGGTCCGCTCACCAACCTCGATTACTTCAAGGACAAGGACCTCGACAAGCTGCGCGTCCAGCTCGACAAATGGGGCATTGCGATGGAGGATGGCATGAAGAAGAAGATGACCGAGGTGGGCGTGAAGCTCCAGCAGCAGCTCCACAAGGTGCGCCAGGAGATTGAGAAACTGCTGCTTGACAACAACTTCACCGAGCAGGTCATCAACCAGTACCTCGAAGCCATCGACCGCCTGGGGTTGCTCTATAACGTGAAAACCGAGGATGAACAGAAGCGAACCCGTGAGCAGAGCCGTCTGCGCCTGGCCGTGATGCGCCAGTTTGCCGACGAAAGCTATAACCTCGATGCAGCCGCCTTGCGCGAGCGGATGGAGCAGCAGGAAATCTTTGCCCAGTGGAGCAAGGGCCGCACGGCTGAGGAGTATGAAGCGCTGCTGCAAATGTTGCGCAAGTACCACGACGATGCCGCCGAAGCCGACCGCAAAGCTGCCGAGCGACGTAAGAAGATTTTCGACAACAGCACGCAGGGCGTAGCCCTCGAAGATGCCGGCAAGAAGCTGGAGGAGGAGAGCGGCACCGAGCAGAACAAGTGGCAACGCTTCCAGGAGCTCGACCTGGTAACGGGTGATGTGTCACGCGATGTAGAGATTGACCTATACAAGCAGAAGATAGCCCTCAGCGCCAAGTACATCGACTCCATCAAGAAGGAGATGGAGGCCGAGAAGCTGAAGGCCAAACTCGCCATCATGAACGCCGAGGCCGAGCTTAACGCCCGTATCACCATGGGTCGCGATACCACCGATGCCGAAGCCGCCTTAGCCGCCGCCCGTCAGCAGTACGCCTCGCTGGAGCGTCAGGAGATGCTGATGACGCAGGATGCCCGTCAGCAGATGACGGAGAACACCCAGCACCTGAACGACCTCTACATGCAGAGCGAGCAGAGCAAACTCGCTGAGATGAAGAAATACACCGATGCGGTGGTGGATTTCAGCGGGCAGATGGGCGAGGCCGCCTTTGGTGAGGTGGAAGACCGCAAGGAGGCCGCCAAGCAGCTTGTCAAAACCTTGCTCACCTACCTCAAGGACTGGGCCGCAGTCAAGCTCACCGAACTGGCCATGAAGCGGATGTTCGCCCAGCAGAGCACCGCCATCGAGGGGCAACAGGTAGCGAGCGACCTCACCATGACGGGCGCAAAGACCTCGGCTGATATTGCCGCAGGCACTGCATCGGCTACCGCTAAGGAGGCTGGCCGATTGGGTTTCGCTGGCTTGGCCGTAGGCGCATTGATCAGTGCCGCACTGGGCGCCCTGCTTGGTCTGGCTATGGGTGCGTTGAACAAGTCGAAGAGCACCGTGCAGAGCGTCAGCGGTGCCGGAGGCGGCAAGCTCGCTACGGGCATGCTGACCTACGCCAGCGGTAACTACCCCGTACTGGGCAACGATGGCAACGTCTATAACGCCAAGTATGAAGGCAGCAACCCGCAGACCGGCATCTACGGCGGGGGCGCCCACTTCGGCATCTTCAGCGAGAAGAAGCCCGAAGCCATCATCGACGGAGAGACCACCCATAAGCTCGTCACCGACTACCGCGGCCTCTGGAACGCCATCCTCACCATCAGTCGCCACGGCAGTCTGCCCAGCAATGGTATGCCCACCTTCGCCACAGGCAACATCGAGCAGCTGGCCGCAGCAGCCGCCCAAGCCGGACAAGCCGCCACGCTGCCCACTGCCGAGCAGCAACAGCTGACGCAAGCTACCCTGGCCGCCCTGACGCAGACCATGCAGCGCACCAATGCCGTGATGGAGTACCTGGCCGCCAACGGCGTAGGCATCAACATGTACAGCGATAAGGGACTCTACAAGCAGAGCCAGAAAGCCAGCAAGTTCGGGCAGAGGGTAGGGCTGTGATGGAGTGATTACTGATTAAATGTGCGATATTTGGGAGTTTATTATTCTAATAATTCCTAAATATCGCACAAAATAGAGACCAATATGGTTTATAGTGTGCGAAATATGACTATCTTTGCAGCGAGAGACAGAAAGACTTTTTCATAATGTTTGTTTTAAAGTGAGTTCCGCGGTTCTGACAGGAAAGGCCGCACCCATGCTAACTTAATTTTTTATTAGGGAATTAGTATTAGTTAAAAGGGGAACAGCATCAAGGTAGGCGTACCTTGATGCTTTCTTTTTTGTCTCTCCGCAGAATGGATTATTAACAATAAAATAAAAACAGATGGCCAAGAAAAAGAGAAAAGAGTTTGTCTATGACGAAGAGACGGGTGGGGTAGTGGAGCGATCCACCGACGCTGCCGACACCGACGAGGAGGGTAAGAAGAAGAGCGGACCGGAGGTGCTGCTGAACACCATGCTGCTGCAATCCTTCACCGCCACGTGGCACCCCGCCGAGGTGGATGGCGACACCACCTACGAGCGAATGCGCCTGATTGACCTGCGCACCTACTTCCAGTGCTACACCACCGACGATGCCCGCTGCATCGACCTCCTGCCCTTCTACCTGGCCGAGCTATCCAAGCTGGGCTACCAGATGCACACCGACAGCATGGGCACGCCCTACCTCCCCGTCAAGCGTTAATCACTGACAACTAATCACTGAAACTAATCACTAATCACTGAATCAAATGAATAAACCCAACTACCCCTGTACCTTTTTCCGCATCCCGGCAGAGAGCCCTTGCGGACTGGAGATGAGTAAGCTGCTCCGCGCGATGGAGGAGGTGGAGAATGCCGCCTCGCTGAAAGCGATGAAACTCGGAGCCGAACAGTATGAACCCAACACCCGCACGGGTGCCGGAGGCATCGGGATGCTCTTCTTCGCCTCTGAACCTAATCCCGACCAGTACGATACGGTGGACTGCATCACCGACGAAGAGACTGGTCAGGCGCTCTATGCCGCAGTGCCCAATGAAAAGACCGACGAGGGAAAGGCTATCCTCGACGAGCTGGTCCACCTGCCCATCGTACCTGCCGCCAGCGTGCTGTTGGCCATCGGCCTGCGTGTGCTGCGCACCAAGAAGGGTGTCAAGATGCCCGCCTTCCAGCTCACCACCGACGAGGAGGGCAACCGCTGGTACTACCTCAGCACCTTTGGCGCCGAGTTCCTACCCGGCCGACAGGATGAGCTTTACAGCCAAGGCATGGAGCGTGTCAGTCCGCACAGCTACGAAAAGCAACTCCCAGCCGACCTTCAAAAGAAAATCCGCAAAAGCCGTGGCCAAAAGCCAGCCCCCAAGAAAAAGCGCAGAAGTAAGTCCAACTAACAGCGAATCACTAACCACTAATCACCAATCATTAAAAAATGATCTACACCATCAAGCAGCGAAAGACGCTCAACGCCCTCTTCATCCAGCGCCACCACCACGCCTGTTGCTATTCGCTTCAGAACTTTGCCGGATGCGAGCGGATGCAGCTGTACAAACCGCCACTCTATGCCACGCGCATAGACAGCGTGCAGCGGTTGGAGGGCATAGCCGCCATGTACTGGCTTCGCCGCCGCGAACCCATCCCCATACTGGTGGAGGTAACGGTCGATGTCACCACGGGCCGCAAGGGTTACGACGTGAACTACCTCAACCCCAACAACCCCAACGACATCGAGCTGGTGAGCCGCTACCTGACCCACACCGCGGTCTATACCGTGGAAACCATACCTGAGAACGTTTAATTTCTAAACCCCAACGATTATGACCCAAAAAGAAAAACAGGAAAGAGCGAAGATGAAGCAGCAACGCTTCCGCCAAATTACCGAAGAGATGGCCAACCTCTACGAGAAGAAGAATGCCGACTATGGCGACAGCTTCGGAGAAACCTACCAGCGCCTCGGACTGTGTAGTCCCGTTTCCCGCATACTGGATAAGTGCAACCGTATCTGCAACCTCGTCGTCAACAAAGGCGGTCAGCAGGTCAAGGACGAGAGCATCCAAGACAACCTCATCGACCTGGCCAACTACGCCATCATGACCCTCATCGAGATGGAAGAAGAGGCGACAGAGAATCAATAACCCCTAACCACAACCCCTAAAGAGATAAAGAAAATGAACTACCGTCAATCCATCAACCTCATGCAGCTGCGCGATGCCAAGCTGCTCCAAGTAGAAATCAATGGCCGCAAGGTCAATGCCGTAGTCATCCCCGTGCAGGAGAACCACATCAGCGTCACCGTGGACCCGCAGACCCGTCAGCCCAACGCCGCCTACCTCAACCTGATAGCCGACGAGCCCGGCAATGCCTACTACGACAAGATTCTGCGCGAGAACGCCAAGGCCACCCTGCCCAGCCACATGCTCTACAACAACCCCATGCCAGAAGCCCGCAAGCGCCTGGATGCCCTCATGGAGCAGAAGTTGCGCAACGATGCCAACTACATGGCCACCAACCCAACCAACGAGGAGATAGCCAAGCGAGCCCACTACGACGTGCGCCGCACCCTCTATGTAGGCCGTGCCTACAGCCTGGGCCAGCCCAACGAGTTCCGAGGCAGCGCACCACAGGCCGAAGTCTCCGCCTACCAACCCACAGGCGAAGAGTCCGGCACCCAGCAGCAAGCCCAGCAAGGCTACGCCCCACAGCAAGGCTATGCCCCACAACAGCCAGCGCAGCAAGAGTGGCCACTGCCAGAGCCTCCCAAGCAGAACCCCAGCTTAGGAGATGACGGCCTGCCGTTCTAACCCATCACTAACCCCTAAAACCCATCGCAAAAAAATGTCACAAGAACTTTTCATAGAACCCTGTTGCTACCAGCGTCAGCTCTCGCAGATCATCGCCGAGCTGGAGGACGAAGAGACGAACCGCACAGCGGCAACCTTCTTCAGCAGCGGAGACTGGGACCTCTCCACGCTGCTCACCTTCATGGCGGGTCAGGTGCCTGAGAGCGTCATCACCCTCGCCCTCTGCACCGTGGACCAGAAGACCCTCTGCGCCATCGACCGCCTGCTCGCCACCTACCGCGAGAACGGGAACCCGTTGGTCAACCACTTCACCCTCATCACCTGTACCGCGAAGCAACGCCTCAAAACCATCCGCGACAACCTCGACCGCTGGGGCGATGACCGCCTGACCGTAGTGCAAGACAACACCGAAATCCGCTGCCTCACACTACGCAACACACAACGCCAGTTCGTCATCACCGGCAGCATGAACCAGTACCCCCGCTACGCCAAGCAGATGTACACCATCAGCGCCGACCCGCTGACCTACATCGACACCCAACAGGTGCTCGACAGCATCACCCGTTTAGGAAATCTCAAAAATAAATGGAGGAAACAAGAATGAATATCGAAGGTAAAATTAATATAGATAAAATAACCATCGGAGGGATTGATTACTTCCCTAAAAAGGTGTATTCATCCGTCAATGATTGCTGTTTTGGATGCGATTTGTATCACGGACGTTGTACAGTCAATAAAGTGTGCACATGTTTCGGAGAAGGAATAATTTTCAAGAAAAATGGATCGTATAATCCCACTATAAAAGACTACACCACCATCCGTAGCTACGAGGATGCCTGCATAGCGCTTAACAGAGCGCCTTTAAACTTGACCCTATCCGACGTACAGGGCATAAATGATTCCACCATCGCCATGATTCAGCTCGAAACCATAGCTGAAGCCATCCGGGGCGAAGAAGTACCCATCCTGTTCGATTCAAGTGTAACCATCTGTGTCTTTGCGCCATGCTTCGGCCGTTATATGCAATCAGAGATGGACGGTCAGCCTGATGTATTGCTTGAATCGGCCTTATGGGTTGATCGGGAAAATGGAGATAAGGAAATCTTTGCCATGTCGCACTACGCCAGGATATTGACCAACGGCTACAAGTGCTTCAACCCAAGGATTATGCAGCGCAGCTACGAGAAAGCCCAATACCTCGGAGGACGCCACTTCATCCAGCTATGGGCTACCTACTTCGGCCTGACCTTCGGTTACGATGACTTCTACATCAAGCAGCCCGTTTGATTAATCACTAATCACTAAAAAAGCCGTGAGCAGAATAGGAACAAATACCGACCGGCCTGACTCGCCCGATATGCTTGGGCGGCTCATGCCGCTGGCACAGCAGCAGTTCGACACCCTCGAACAGAAGCAGCGCTACATCTACATGAACCCTGCGCAGCTGCTGGCCTATAACTTTGGCGCACGGGTCACCAAGGTGCGTGCAGGGCGTGGTACGGGTAAGAGTACCGCCTTCCTCGCACCGCGCCTGCTGCGCTGTGTGCAGACCATCCCCCGCAGCGAAGGGCTCTTCCTGGGCAACAGCATCAAGCAGCTCTACACCAAGACCGTGCCGCAGGTTATCCTCGGCGTGGAGATGATGGGCTACCAGGAGGGGAAGCACTTCTTTCGTGGCCATGCGCCTAAGAAGGCCGGATTCAAAGAGCCCCTGAAGAAACCCCGCGTGTGGGAGAATGTCATCCACTGGTACAACGGCGCCTGCACCTACCTCGTGTCGATGGCCATCCGTGCCAGCGCCAACGGCTTCAATGCCGCCTACCTGCTGGCCGACGAGACCCGCTACCTCCAGCCGTGGCGAAAGGTGCAGGAGGAGGTGATGCCCACCCTGCGCGGCGGCAGCTACGATCACCCCGGATGGAACGAGCAGGAGAACCCCTTCTACCTCTCGCAGACCTGGGTGAGCGATGCCGCCCTCACCGTGGCGCAGCAGGAGTGGGAGAAGGATATGGAGGACCAGACCGATGACATCAACAGTCAGATAGCCGAGATGCTGGCCGAGCTCGACGTGCTGCCCGAACTGGCCGAGAGCGAGCGCTTCCTGCGCAAGCTGCGCCATCTGCAATGCGAGAGCCGCGTCTTCTTCAACTTCTCCTCGCTGGAGAATGTGGAGCTGCTGGGCGAACGCTACTTCCGCGACCGCAAGCGCGAGATGCCCGAACTGATGTTCGACATCCAAATCCTGGGCAAGCGCAAGGGCGTGGCCCGCGACGGCTACTACGCCAACTTCAACCAGGAAATCCACACCTATATCCCCAGCGAGGAGAGCCAGACCGAGATGGTCTATAACCACTACCTCAAGAAGTTCGTCAGCATCAGCCATCAGGGCGGCGTAAGGCAGAAGGTGGAGTGGGAGGGTATCGACCTCGACGCCACCTCCAAGTTGCGCGACTGCACCCTCGACACCGACGTATTGGCCACCGAGCCGCTGCGCATCGCCTTCGACGTCAACGCCAACATCTGCACCATGGTCACCGGGCAGACCTACAAGGTGGAGGGGCTGGACTGCCTCAATGTCCTCTCCTCCCTCTTCACCAAGAACGACCGCAAGCTACGCGCCCTCTGCTCGGACTGGTGCAAGTACTACGCCCCGCAGAAGGTGCGCAACAACAACGTCATCCTCTACTACGACGCCACCATGAAGCAGGGCGGCGCCTACGGCATAGAGAACGCAGCCGACACCCGCTACTACAACGTGGTGAAGGAGGAGCTGGGCAAGCGTGGCTGGAAGGTGACGATGGTAGCCATGGGCACCCCGATGAACCATCCGCAGAAGTTCCAGTTCCTCAACGACATCCTGAGCGGCGTACAGCGCCCCTTCCTGCGCATCAACCGCGAGAACAACGAGTACCTTATCGTAGCGATGGAGAATGCCCGTGTAGTGAACACCAGCCGCGGACCAGCCAAGGACAAGAGCAAGGAGAAGCACGCCAGCGAACAGGGTATAGCCGGTCCGCTGGAGACCCGTACCGACATCACCGACGCCCTCGACACCCTGGTCATCGGCACCCGCTACTTCGGCAGCGGAGCCACCGGAGGCATGCGCTTCTCCATGCCGCGGATAGGATAAGAAGACCCTCCCGACCTCCCTTAAAGGGAGGAGAAAGAAAAAAAACGAAGCGAATTTTTGAATATCGAAAATTATTTCGTAATTTCTAACATGAAACAGGAAATGAAAACCTGATACATAGTACATTATGCCAAAGAATAAATGGATATAAAGGTACAAGTCGATAAAGTCAACTACCGCTCAGATGAAGACTGTTCGGCTTGTGAGATAGTTCTCACAGACTTTTCCTGCTTCATCGGAGCATCGCTTCTTAGGTGCTTGGTAGCACGGTCGTCCACGGGAGGCTTTTCCACAGGCTTTACTTCCCCGCGTTGCACGGGTAGGGCCATCAGGCCAAGTTCTTTGATATTAATGGCCGCATTGATGTCGCGGTCGTGACGGGTTCCGCAATCGGGACACGTCCACCGTCTGACTGACAGCGGCATCTTAGGCATACGATAGCCGCAGTGATGGCACAGCTTGCTCGATGGGGCGAAGCGGTCTATCACGCGGAGCTCCACACCGTACCACTCGCACTTGTAGGCGAGCTTACGGTAGAACTCTCCGAGTCCGGCATCGGCTATGCTGAACGCAAGGTGATTGTTGTGCATCATCCCATTTACATTCAGGTTTTCCACACATATACAGCTCACTTGGTTTTCGTGAGTCAGCCGATGTGTGAGTTTATGCAGGAAGTCACTCCTGCGGTGTTTGACTTTCGAGTGAATACGGGCTACGCGCAGCTTCGCTTTCCGGTAATTTGCAGATCCTTTCTGCTTGCGGGATAGCGAACGTTGCAGACGGGCTAACCGCAATGAGGCGTTCTTTGACAATTTGGGAGAAGCAATCTTTTCGCCGGTAGATAGCGTTGCGAAATGCTCCAGTCCGGTATCTATTCCGATGGTGGTCTCACGCAGCACCTGCTTCTTGGGAAGCGGCGTGAAGCGGTCTTCTACCAGGCAGGTGGCGTAGTAACGGCCATCGCATTCTCTGGTGATGGTGACACGCTTCAGCTCACCGCAGAAACGTCGGTGGAACCTGCATCGGATGGCGTTCTTTCCACGGAACTTCATGATTTCGAGAAGGCCGTGACGGAAGTCTGCTTTACTAAACCGAGGACAGCTGAACTTCTGCAATCCGGATTTCTTCTTGAAGTTAGGCAACTTCGCGCTCTTCTTAAAGAAGTTCTGATAGGCCGTGTTCATCTGACGGATGGCATACGAAAGGCTTTCTGAGTTGACCTCGCGCAGCCACTCGTGCTCATTCTTCAGTTCACGCTGTAGTTTGTTCACCAGGTCAAACTCGCTGAGGTTCTTCTGCTCCTCTTTCCATGCACGCTGCTTGGTATCGAGTGCCCAGTTATAGACAAAACGGACACAGCCGAAGTGCTTGTCAAGCAATACTTGCTCCTCTTCGGTGGGATAGATGCGGTATCGGTAGCCTCGTAGCATGGTGACAGGGGATTATTCGTTAGGAGTATCTTCCTCGAGTTTGAAGCGTGCGCCGCATTTGGGGCATGTGATGATGTTTGATTGATCACCAAATACTTCCTCTCTTGATGCGATAAGTTGCCAAACAGGAACACCTAATGCTGTAGCAATATCTGATAGCATCTGCATAGATACATTAGCCGATCCATTTGTTACATTACTTATATATTGCTTGGTCTTACCAAGTCTTTCTGCTAAATCCTTAGACTTGATACCTTTTTCGATCATTACTTCTTTTATTCTGTACATATATTCAAAAGTTTTATGATGCAAATATACAAGGTATTTACAATATAAACGTAATATATGTACTAAATATAGTTAATGTATTTACTTTTTATACTTAAATGCTTTGATAGTACATTTATAGTATTTACTTTTGCACCATGAAAACCAAAACAATTAGCGATATGACACAACTTAATAGTAAACAAGTTGAGAGTATTCTCAGAGAATACTTCGGAAGCAGCATCGTCCAGCTCAACGTAACGGAGGAGGTGCTCTGCATCCATGCCAATGTGATGTACAACAACTTTAAGACCGAGTTCACCGTAAGGCGTGAGCTGATTGAGAAGCTGCCTGGCGTGTTCATAGACCTTGAGCGTGGATATACGGACGACGTAATGATCGATGCGATATTCAGCATAGACCTGGATGATGCAGAGTTTTACGCAAAGGGAATAGGTGGTGTACTGAAGAGAACAACCATGTATGAATACCTATTTGAGTACCTGAACGGAAAGGAACTGGATAAAAAGAAAAAGGAGGCCATATGATAGATGCACTATACCAATGCGTAACCTTCTACGCTTTCCTGTTTGGAGGTATGTATCTCTACTACCGATGTGTGAGGAAACCAGGCGACAAGTTCTTCATGTGAGATTGCTCACCAAAAGCTGTAACCTCTACAGGTAATAATTAAACTGAAACAATAAACTAAAAATCATCAGAAAAGTTTTTGTATATCGAAAATAATGTCGTAATTTCGCACACGTAGAAAAGAGATAACCGCATTATTTTTAAATTATAAATTGAACAAGATATGGCTATAAAAGTTCAGGTAGAGAAAATGACCCTCGGATTCACCGACGAGAAGAAAGAGATTTATGTAGCCCGTGCCGACCGCGGCAGTGTGATTGACACGGAAAAGCTCCTGAAGAGGTGGCATTAGATACCGCCTCACGCCCCAAACAGGTTAAGATGATCCTGACCAGCATTCAGGATAGCATACTCAAGTGGATGGAAGAGGGCCACGGTGTGCGCCTCGAAGGGTTCGGAACCTTCCTTCCCATGATAAAGAGCGACACAGGCGAAACGGCCGAAGAAGCTGGCGTAAAGCGCATCGTTATCCGCTTCATCCCCAGCCGCACCCTCTCTGCCAAGACCAACGCCATCAACATCGACACCACCCGTTTTGAAGAGATTGCATCCGACGGCGGCAGCGGTGACGCAGGCGGCGGAGGCAATACCGACCCAGGCAGCGGCGGTGGTGGAAAACCCGGAAGCAGTGGCACCGAGATTGTCTGATAACAGATATAGAATGCGTTTTGGTGTATTAATAAATTTTTCATTCAAATGAGTTATGAGTTATGAGTTTGCATAAACAAAGGTTAATAAACTCTACGGCCGACCCCCGTTGTGAAACGGGGGCGGTCATTTCAAGAAGAAACAATGTACTTTTTGTTTAATAAAGATTCACTCTGACAGCCTCCGTTGCGAAACGTAGGCTGTTTCTAAAAAAAAAGAAAGATGACAACAACAACATAATAACTTCTTTCATAATAAATAGATTTTTACAGATAAATTGGTATTAGCATGACAGCCGCCACCGTTGCGAAACGTTGACGGCCTTTCTTTATGCCCTTTTCAGCCGTTCGCACCCCGGATTTTGCCGCTGAGGGTTGCGCAACACTGGGCCGAGGGTTGCGCAACCCTCGGCCGAAAGATGCGGCACCTTTCCCGTGAGGGTTGCGCAACCCTCAGCCGAAAGATGCGCAACCCTCAACCGCCAAACCCCGCATAAAACCCCCGAAATACCCCCATCAGACCCCCAAAGAAACCCCCGTTTTCAGTCGAAAACCATGCCAATTAACAAGAATTAAGCATGAAAATAGTCCGTACAACAGAGGAAATTGTTATCTTTTCAGCATAGAAACTATAACCTATATGTAAAAATAAGATTAACGTATAATGATAAATAAATAAATATAATACCTAAATAGATGGAAGAAGAGAAACTTAAAGTCCCTGTTTACGCAGATACTCGTCCTCAAGCGTCTGGCCGAAGTCAAGCTCGGTAAGAACTACATGTGGCTCAAAACACGCCTCGATGTGTCGAAGAGCACCAACCGTCGCACCTGTAAGTTTACGCCGCAGGATGCCGCCGATTTCAACCGTGCAATAAAAGAAATAAGTTTATATATTAGAGGGGTGTTAATGGAGTATGAATCCCCTAAATAACCGCTTTATAAACATATATTACAATACTATAAATCAGCACATAAGAATCACTTATTAAAGTGTTACTTTAAGCGTTTCTTATTTATTGTTTAAATGGTTGATTTTCACAACAAGCAAATGCGAAAATGCCCCAAAAATAAAAAATGAAC
>CAMEGQ010000002.1 GCA_945916235.1 uncultured Porphyromonadaceae bacterium
CCTTTGCTCTACCAACTGAGCTATGGCACCATCGTTGTTTCGCTGATGGGCGACTGCACGCCACCGTTGCTTGCTTTGGGATTAGCTGCGCCTTTGCGCTCCCCGTTTTTGCGTTGCAAAGGTACAACTTTTTTTTGAATCCGCAAACCTTTTGGCTATTTTTCTTCAAAAATTAATTTCCGAAAGCGCACGAAAGTATCGAAAACACGAAAGCTCATCAAAAGCACAGATCGCAAGCATTCATCATAAGCATAGATCATAAGCATCATCACAATCGCTCATCGAAAGCACGAACGCATGAAAACGGCTCGCGAAGGCGGTTTAAATGGCTTTAGGGATGGGGTTACATCCAGCGCTGGATGGTGGAGGCGCGACGGCGCATGTAGGAGGTAGGATGAGCGGGATTGCGCTTCAGGGGGTTGGGGAGCGAGACGGCTATCAGGGCGCTCTGCCTGCGGGTGAGATCTTTGGCCGTCTTGTCAAACCTCTGTCGGGCCACTGCTTCGGCTCCGTAGATGCCGGGGCCCATCTCTATGGAGTTGAGGTAGACCTCCAGGATGCGCTCTTTGGGCCAAAGGAGCTCTATCAGCGCTGTAAAATATGCTTCGAAGCCTTTACGTACCCATGAGCGCGACGGCCAGAGAAATACGTTTTTGGCCGTCTGCTGCGAGATGGTGCTCGCTCCGCGGTGGCGCTTCCCTTGCTCGCGCTCTTTGAGGGCTTTCTCTATCTCCACGGTGTCGAATCCGTGGTGGTCATAGAAGCGCGTATCTTCCGAGGCTACCACGGCGCGTGGCAGCCATGGCGACATATCTTCCAGAGGTACCCATGTATGGTGCCACCCGTGCAGTCCCTCGCCGCGGGCTGCTCCTTCCAGGGAGCGGATCACCATCAGCGGGGTCACATACACGGGCAGCCACCTCAGCACCGCCACTGACGCGGCCGAGATTATTACGAAGCCGACGATTATACGCCACGTCCAGCCACAGATCTTTCGCATACGTTATTATTTTCTTACGACTACGCGACGGAGATATACTTCGGTGGGGAAGTGGTCGGAGTAGCCGTTGAGGAATACGCCCGAGGCATACGTACGGCGCGGATAGCCTTGACGGGTGCCTTCGGTGTCTTTCAGGAAGTCAAAGTTGTTGACGCGGGCGCGCCAGAAGTGCAGATGGTTTTCGCCGGTGTTCTGCTCCAGCAGCGTACCGCTCACGATGATCTGGTCGAAGAGGTTCCACGAGCTGTTGTAGGCCAGCGTACCGATACCTTTTTCCAGGAAGCTCCAGAAGGGGTTGTAGAATCCATGGTTGCCTACGCCGTTGGTTTTCTTGGCGGCGCCGAGCACTTTGGCACACGATTTATCCATCGGGTCGTCGTTAAGGTCGCCCATTACAATCACGCCCTCGTTGGGGCGCATAGCCCAGATGGAGTCGGCGATCTGCTTGCTGATGGCAGCGGCGCCTTCTCGCAGCGGCGACGACTGGGCCTGACCTCCCAGACGCGAAGGCCAGTGGTTGACAATGATGCTGACGGTGTCACCGCCCATGCGGCCGGTAACGCACATCTGGTCGCGGGTGGGGCGGCCGGGCATCGGTACCCTGGTATTCGACACGCTCATGAATTTGAAGTAGCGCGGATTGTAGAGCGCTGCCACGTCTACGCCACGCACGTCGGGCGAATCATGATGTACGATATGGAGATCCCACGGCTGACGGCCTTCCGATTTCAGACGCTGGTCGACGGCTTTCACGAGATCTTCGAGCACGGTGCGGTTTTCAATCTCCGACACTCCGATGAATGCCGGGCCGTTGGGCGTCACATTCGAAGTGAAGTTGGTGATGGCACGGGCGAGATTCTGGATCTTCGACCAATATTTCTTACCGTTCCACTGGCGTGCACCCTTGGGCGAGAATTCCAGGTCGTAGCTGCCATTGTTGTTGATGGTATCGAACAGGTTCTCAAGGTTGTAGAACGCTACACCAAACACTTGGTACTGGCGCTTGGCGCCATCCTGTGCCTGCTTCTGAGCCGACATGCCGAAGCTAAAGGCCAGCATCAGCAGTGCCAAAGAAAGGAGTTTTTTCATATTTTAGTTTTTCAAGATTATTATCAGTTGTTCGGGTCATTTCAGGCCGGTTTACCCGGCAAGCAACAAATATAACAATTATCCGGCTATCTCACATCAATCCGACCTTATTTTATGAATTTTTAGACGAATCGGCCTATCCCAAGGTGCCTAAGCAAGGTCATCCGCCCCCCGCGCCAGGCGCAGGGCTACGACACAGGCAGGGTATGGATTCCGGCCAGAATCTTCACAGCCTCCGACACCTTCCCCACCTGCGCTATGGCAAACGAATTGCGCCCGTTGCGCTCGCGGATCTTCACGCGCAGCGGGTTCTGCTGCAGGTAGGTCAGCAGACGCCCGAACATCGGGCTCTGATAGTAGGCTTTGTTGGATTCATCGACGAAATAGAGATACATTTGCCCCTGTTTGAGCGAGATCTTCTCGATGCCGAGCTGACGGCCAAGACGCCGCAGGCGCGGCACTTGCATCAGCTCCTCCGTCACCGCCGGAATCGGGCCGAAACGGTCCACGAGGTTCGAGCGGAATTCCTCCAGATCCATCTCGCGGTCAAGTTCGTCGAGCTTGCGGTAGAGCGCTATGCGTTCGCTCTCCTGAGGCACATAGTCGGCCGGCAGGAGCAGCTCCATATCGCTCTCTATCAGACAGTCGGCCACAAACTCCTGCTCTTCGGCTGGCTCCTCCGAGGTGAATGTATCGGAGAATTCCTCGGTTCGCAGCTCGGTGACGGCCTCTTTGAGAATCTTCTGGTAGGTCTCATATCCCAGATCGGCTATGAAGCCGCTCTGCTCGGCGCCAAGCAGATTGCCTGCGCCGCGGATGTCGAGATCCTGCATGGCGATGTGGATGCCCGACCCCAGGTCGCTGAAGCTCTCGATGGCCTGCAGGCGACGGCGTGCCACAGGCGTCAGCGGCAGCCCCGGAGGCACCATCAGGTAGCAGAACGCCTTGCGCGACGATCGGCCCACACGTCCGCGGAGCTGATGGAGCTCGCTCAGGCCGAAATTCTGGGCGTTGTTGACTATGATGGTGTTCACATTCGGCATGTCGATGCCGCTCTCGATTATCGTGGTGGCTATCAGCACATCGTAGTCGTGGTTGGCGAAGTCGATGATAGCCTTTTCAAGTTGTTCGGGAGGGAGCTGGCCATGGGCTACGAGCGTACGCGCATCTGGCACCACCCGCTTGACCATCGCCTCTATATCATACAGCCCTTCGATGCGGTTGTTGATGATAAACGCCTGACCGTTACGGCTCAGTTCGAAGTTGATAGCCTCCGAAAGGATATCGTCGCTGAGCGAGTTGACGGAAGTGACAATCGGATAGCGGTTGGGCGGCGGAGTGTTGATATTCGAGAGGTCGCGGGCGCCCATGAGCGAGAATTGCAGGGTGCGCGGGATAGGGGTGGCGCTCATTGTCAGCGTATCCACATTGACTTTCAGCTGCTTGAGCTTCTCCTTTACAGCCACTCCGAATTTCTGCTCCTCGTCGATGACCAGCAGACCTAGATCCTTGAATTTCACATCTTTGCCCACGATGCGGTGGGTTCCGATCAGGATATCTATTTTTCCGGCCTCCAGATCGGCCAGTATCTGCTTGGTCTGCTTGGCCGTACGGGCACGCGAGAGGTATTCCACTCTCACGGGGAAGTCGGCCAGACGCTCGCGGAAGGTGTTGAAATGCTGATAGGCCAGCACAGTGGTGGGCACCAGCACTGCCACCTGCTTGCCGTCGGTGGCTGCCTTGAAGGCTGCGCGGATGGCCACCTCGGTCTTGCCGAAGCCTACGTCGCCGCATATCAGGCGGTCCATAGGCCGCGGGCTCTCCATATCTTTCTTCACGGCAGCCGTGGCCGTGGTCTGATCGGGGGTATCCTCGTAGACAAACGATGCTTCGAGTTCATGCTGCAGATAGCTGTCGGGCGAGAATGAGAACCCCTTCTCGTCCTTACGCGCGGCATAGAGCCGGATGAGGTCGCGGGCTATATCCTTGAGTTTGTCTTTTGTCTTCTCCTTCAGGCGGTTCCATGCGCCGGAGCCGAGCTTGTTGATGGTTGGCTCCACCCCCTCCTTGCCTCGGTATTTAGCCAGCTTGTGGAGGGCATGGATCGAGACGAAGATGCAGTCGTTGTTCTTGTAAATCAGCTTGATCATCTCCTGAGTCGACCCGTTGACCTGGGTGCGGAGCAGGCCGCCGAATTTTCCGACGCCATGGTCCACATGCACCACATAGTCGCCCGGCTCGATGGAAGCCAGCTCCTTGAGCGAGAGCGCCACCTTGCCCGAGCGGGCGCGGTCGCCCTTGAGCGTGTATTTATGGAATCGGTCGAATATCTGATGGTCTGTGAAGAAGCATGCGCGCGTGTCATGGTCCACAAACCCCTGATGCAGAGTGGTATACACCGGTTCAAACGGGATGTTGTCGCCGCGGTCGGCGAATATGGCCTTCAGGCGGTCGGCCTGTTTGGCCGAATCGGTCAGGATATAAAGTTTATATCCTCCGGCGAGCAGATGATGGAACGAATCGGCGATCAGGTCGAAATTCTTATGATAAAGCCCCTGAGGCGAGCAGTGAAAATCTACCGTGACATTGCCGCGCGAGGTGCGGATGGTGGTCTTCCCTTCGCCCATCTCTTCGGCAGTCTCATCCGAGGCCATCTCCCCGGCGTCGCGGGCAGCGCCGGCGGTGATGTGGATTTTGCCCATCGCCTGCCAGCAGGCATCAAAGCGGTCGGCATCCACAAGATTTTTCATAGCCGAGGCGTCGCCCTCGTCGGCCAGCTGGGCCGAGGTGCTGAAGCTCTCCTGAGTGACTTCGCGCACGCGCGCCGCCAGACCGGCCGCTCCGACCACTATGGCCATAGTTTCGGCGCCGGCAAAGTCGAGCACACTCTGCGAATCTCCTTCCGATTCGCCGTCGGTATTGGCTGTGATCGACACGCTTTCGATCTTCTGCTCGGAAAGCTGTGTCTCGACGTTGAAAATGCGTATCGACTCTATATCGTCGCCGAAAAGGTCGATGCGGTAGGGGAGTTCGCTCGAGAAGCCGAATACGTCGAGAATCGAACCTCGGATAGCGAAATGCCCGGGCTCGAACACATAGTCCACCTCCTCAAATCCGTTTTCGCGGAGCCAGCGGCGCGTCTGGTCAAGGTCGATCTGCTCGCCGACAGCCAGAGCCAGCGTGTGGCGCTCCAGATCCTTGCGCGAGGCCACCTTCTCGGCCATAGCTTCGGGATACGACACCACGGCGCGCAGACGCTCGTCGTCGTGCCAGCGGTTGAGCGTCTCGATACGCATAATCTGCGACGGCGGATCCACGCGGCCGTATTTTATCCCGCGCCGGTAGCCCGACGGGAACATCGACACCGCCTCCTCGCCCATCAGGCGCGAAAGGTCGTGATAGAGATACCCGGCATCGTCGAGCGAATCGGCCACCACCAGCAGCGGCTCTTTGCGCCGGGGCATGGAGGCTATGGCCATAGCTGCCGACGACCCAGACAGTCCGCGCAATTCCACGCGCGAAGCCTTGGCCTGCGCGGCGGCCGACGCCTTGGCAAGAGCCGACGTGCGGCCCTTGGTGGCGAATATGGTCATAAGCTTTGACAGTTCCATCAGCTGTTATTTCCGGGCCTTGGGTTGCAGGATAGATTTGTAGCGCTCGGGGTTATGCAGCACTACGGCAGCCGAATCCAGCGCCTGGTCGTGCTTGAGCGTCTCGATGATGCTGCCGCGGTCGTAATAGTAGCGCTCAAGAATGTCGGAGGCGAGATACTGGCTGATAATCTGGCGGTTGAAGTCCAGATCGCGCTGGAGGTCATGGTGGAGTGTCGATTTCAGGGTGTCAAGCTGTGCCTGCACCTGATCGTTGAGATACCCTTCGGTCTTGACAGCCTTCTCGAGTTGCTCGAGAATCATATCGGTAGTGCGGTCGTATTTGAATTTATCCGGGTCAACGAAGCGCTTGAAGTCGGCATAAATCGAATCGGTGATCACGAAGTCCTCGGGACGGGCCACTGTGTCGTGCTCAGCCGCATACTTGTTGGCGAAGTCGAAGCTCCAGTTATCGCGCACCACATTGAACACCAGACGGTTCACATCGGGATACTCCACATTGACATCTGGGGTGATTCCGCCGCCGTCGCGCACCTCGCGGCCGCCGAGTGTATGCCATACGGTGGTCAGGCTGTCGGGAATGCGGGCCACAGACCCGTCCTCGTTGCGGCGGCTATAGTCGATGGCCTGAATCAGGCGCCCCGAGGGGATGTAGTATTTTGCCGTGGTAATCTTCAGAAGCCCGTTGTAGGGGATCTGACGCGTCGACTGCACAAGCCCCTTGCCGTACGACCGCTCGCCTACTATCACGGCGCGGTCGAGATCCTGAAGCGCTCCCGTCACGATCTCGGCCGATGAAGCCGACAGTCCGTTGACTATTACAGCCAGCGGGATTTTGGTATCCACGGGGTTCACCGTGGTCTTGTAAACCTTTTCGTTGAGCAGTCCGCGGCCGCGTGTGCGTACCACTTCAGTGCCCTTAGGCACGAACAGACCCACAATCTTCACGGCGCTCTCAAGCAGTCCGCCGCCATTGCCGCGCATGTCGAGCACTATCGACTCCACCGCCGGATTCTCCTTCAGAGCCATCAGCGCCTCGCGTGTCTTATCGTATGATTTCTCGTTGAATGTGGTCAGCTGTATGTAGCCGATGTTCCCATGGTGGACGCCATAGTACGGCACAGGGTCGATCTCTATCTTCTCGCGCGTAATGTCGAACGAGAGGATGGAATCGTCGGTCCACGGACGCTTTACGGTCACTTTCACCGTGGTCCCGGCCTGTCCGCGAAGCTTCTTGCTCACCTCGTCGGAGTGGGCGTTGGTGACGGTGTCGCCGTCGATGGTCAGGAACAGGTCGCCGGGCTTAAGACCCGACAGCTGCGATGGAGTACCTTTACGCGGCTCAGATACGATCACACCCTTGCCCGGACGCTCCTGGATGTAGGCGCCGATGCCGCCGTATTCGCCCGTAGAGATGGTCAGGAAGTTGTCCTGAGCGCTCTCGGGGATGTATTCGGTGTAAGGGTCGATTTCATCGAGCATGGCCGCGATGGCCGTGTTCATCGATTTGTCGGCGTCGATGGTATCCACATAGTTGGTCTGAAGGGTCTTGTAGATCGACGTAAAAATGTCGACATTCCTTGAAATATCGCTCTTGGAGCTGCGGGTTGCCGCGCCGGTCAGCGCCGTTGCCGCTATTGCTCCGGCAATCAAAAATATAGGTAATCTTCTCATAAATCTGTCTTAGTGAGGTCGCCTTCAGGGGCAGCCGGTTATCCCTCCCTTGAATCAGAGAGCGAAGTTAGTCATTATTACAACAACTTTCCCTCTCTTTTGGCCTAAAAAAACTAAAAGAAGGAGATGCGTCCGATTTTCTCCATTTTTAGCAAAAACTCTCCCAAATTGGCATAGTTAGTCTTATTGGCCTTATTGACTTTATTGACCTTATTGGGATTATTGGGGCCATCTATTCTTTTTCAATCTGTTCGCTATTTTCCAAATTTATACTATCTTTGCCCCTCAAGCGAACCTTCCTCACTCTCTTTCGCGGTTTACTTACGATTTGTAACCAATCTGTATCTAATGGCTTCCAGAACGGAATTTGCGAGCAAGTTAGGTCTAATTGCCGCAACAGTAGGCTCGGCCGTAGGGCTGGGCAATGTATGGCGCTTCCCCGCCGAGACTCAGGCCAACGGCGGCGCCACCTTCCTCCTCCTCTATATCGTATGTACACTGCTGCTGGGCATCCCCGTGATGCTCGGCGAATTCGTGCTTGGCCGCGGCGGGCGCTCCGACGCTATCGGAGTGTTCCGCAAGCTCTCGCCGGGTAAAAAGTGGTGGCTGGCCGGAGCCGGCGGCATCCTCGCCTCCTATCTGATTGTAATCTTCTACATGGTGGTAGCCGGATGGACTCTGGAATACCTCGTTGGCTCGCTCACCGGACAATTCTACACTTCGTGGGGCCTCGCTCCAGCCGGCGAAGACAAGTCGCAATATCTCGCCACCATGACCGAGATGGTCACCGGCGTCTGGCCTCCGATCCTCGCCACTGCCGCCGTCATCGCCATCAACATCGCCATCCTGCTGCGCGGAGTGCAGAAAGGGATTGAGCGCCTGAGCAATGTGCTGATGCCGCTGCTGTTCGTTATCCTTCTGATAATGTGCGCTGTATCGCTCACGCTGCCTGAAGCTGCCGACGGAGTGGCCTTCTTTCTGAAGCCCGATTTCTCAAAAGTGACACCACTGGCGGTAATGGATGCCCTGGGTCAGACCTTCTTCTCGCTCTCGCTGGGAATGGGAATCCTCATCACCTACGCCTCCTACTATCCCATCACCACCAACCTGCCGCGCACGTCGCTCACCGTGGTGCTCCTGTCGCTGATGGTGGCCCTGCTCATGGGGCTGGTCATCTTCCCCGCCGTCACCTCCTTCGGCCTGCAGGACGAGAGCCTCGAAGGAGCCACGCTCATCTTTGTCACGCTCCCGCAAGTGTTCGGCCATCTGCCGCTGTCGTGGCTCTGGTCGGCCCTGTTCTTCATTCTGCTGCTGGTAGCGGCCATCACCTCCACCGTATCGCTCTCGGAGGTAGCCATCGCCTTCATGTGCGACACATTCGGTCTCTCGCGCCGCCGGGCCGTGCTGCTGGCGCTCTGCCCGATGTTTATCCTCAGCAGCATCTGCTCGCTGTCGATGGGTCCGCTCAACGATGTTCGCCTGCTTGGCATGAACATGTTCGACCTGCTTGATAACTTCGCCACCAACATCCTGCTCCCTCTGGTCGCCATCAGTACCTGCATCTACCTCGGCTGGTTTGCCCCAAAAACGCTTCTGCGCGAACAGCTCACCAACGAAGGCAAACTCCGCTCGCACCTCGTCAAGCCCGTCGCCTTCATCCTCCGCTGGGTGGCCCCCGCCCTCATCCTCCTTATCCTCCTCGGAAACCTGTAAAAAGCTTACCTAAGTCAAAATTGCATTCGGCTTTGCAAACTCAAAGCGTAGATTCCGCCAAAAAGCTACCTTAGCTGCAAAAAATATCTTATGCGACATGAAAGACCCTGTCTGCAGCGGAGCTAAGATTGGCCGAACGGGGGATTTTGCTTAAATTTGCGGGTGAAGATGATGGAAAGTATGGCAACGAAACATACCGAAACTGGCGCTTGCGGCGGGATGAAGCTGGAGGGCTTTGGCGTGGGATACGGGGAGCGCCGGCTTCTCAGAGCGGTCGATGCGCAGTTTGAGGCCGGCGAGCTGACAGCGCTCATCGGGCGCAACGGAGCGGGAAAGTCAACGCTTCTCAGGGCTATGGCCGGGCTGAATCCGCGCTATGAGGGCAAAATCCTTATTGCTGCCGGCGAGCCGGGCCGGGGCGCCTCTGCTACCCGGACTTGGCAGGAACTGCGCGAAATGGGCCCGGGCGAGATGGCCCGCTGTCTGGCTTTCGTGAACACGGAGCGCACGAGAATCCCTAACCTCAGATGCGAGGATGTGGTGGCTCTGGGGCGCGCGCCTTACACCAACTGGATCGGAAGGCTTGAGGGCGACGACCGGCGCATCGTGTCCGAGGCGCTGGAAGCTGTAGGAATGGGCGCTTACGCCCGCCGCACGATGGATACGATGAGCGACGGCGAGTGTCAGCGTGTGATGATAGCGCGCGCGCTGGCTCAGGATACTCCGGTGATTCTGCTCGACGAGCCAACATCTTTTCTGGATATGCCCAACCGCTACGAGCTTGTGGCGCTGCTCCGGCGGCTGGTGCGCGACAGCGGCAAATGTGTGATTTTTTCCACTCACGAGCTCGATATTGCCATGAGCCTGTGCGACCGTGTGGCGCTGATTGACTCTCCCAATCTGAGGGTGCTTCCTACCGGAGAGATGAAGCGCAGCGGATATGTGGAAAAGCTTTTCCAGAACGATTGTGTGCGCTTCGATGCCCTGACGGGCCGCGTGGAGCTGATTGAGTAAATCGAAAAGTTGGACACACCGGGAAGAAATGGTTAACTTTGCGCCGGGAAAATCTTATTTTGACTTACTTATCCAAGAGCCTGACTGATGAAGAAGAAAACGATATGGGAGATGGGGCGCGATAGCGTGGAGCAATACAGGCGGAAAGGGAAGTTGCCGCTGGTTGTAGTGCTCGATAATGTGCGCTCGCTCAATAATATAGGTTCGATTTTCCGCACATCGGACGCTTTCCGTGTGGAGCGTATCTGCCTGTGTGGCATTTCCGCCACTCCACCTTCGCCTGAAATCCACAAGACGGCTCTCGGCGCCGAGGACTCCGTGGCGTGGAGCTATTTCCCTGACACTATGGAGGCCGTGGCGGCGCTGAAAGAGGCGGGCTACACCATTTGCGCCCTCGAGCAGGTCAACGGATCGGTGGCGCTCGACCGGTTTGAGCCATCGCCGCAGCAACGTTATGCTGTCGTAGCCGGCCACGAGGTCGACGGGGTGGCTCAGGAGGTAGTCGATGCGGCCGATGTGTGTCTGGAAATCCCTCAGGAGGGGACGAAACATTCGCTCAATGTGGCTGTCAGCACCGCCTTAGCCATCTGGCAATTCTACCTGAAGCTCCGCTGACACTTTCAGCAAACAGAAATAATGCAACAAATGCGGATTTAACCCATTTGTTGCATTTTTTGCTATTATGCCTCTGCAAAAGATGCTTCATAAGCAGTAATTTTGCGTCATAGAAAACCTATTACCTGAAAAACATGGAAAGAAAAATCTTTGCATTTGGGATTCCTCATAAGAGAAAAACTTCAATCAATCCGTTGTGGCTGGTGGGGGCGGGGGTTGGGGATGATGAATTCGGTCTTGTCGGGCATGTTGGTGTTGCTGACGCGGATGCGCAGGGCGGACACGTTGGGATACGACCATAGGTTAGCTACCCGGTAGGCGGTATAATACTCCTGCATGTAGCTGTCGGCCGGCTGTGTGATCTTGTGATAAAGGTAAGCTGTCGGGATTTCGTCGCCGAGTGTTGACTCATCGACAATCAGGCGGTAATAACGCGGGGCAGGGCTATGCTCGATTTTCGCACGGACGATTACGTAATCTCCTGCGCGCCAGAGGCTCATAAGCCATACGCCGTCGGTGTCCCACCCGGTCAGGTTTTCGGGGACGGCCTTCATCAGATTGGTAGTGGTGATGGGTGCGTATTGCCTGAGGGTGATGTCGGTGGTGGTGTAAGCTTTCCCGTTGGTGGGGATGTAACGGATCATGGCGCATTTGCCTGGCTCCATCCCTTTCAGGGTCTGCCCGCGTGCTGTCAGCACAGCTGCCTCTTCGGCATCGGGCAGATAGACACGGAACACGGCTCCCGGCTCGCTGTTGCTGACAAGTTCGGCGATATCGTAGAGTGTCTGGGGCTGCGGCTCGTCGTTTTCGTCGCGGCAAGAAGGGAATATCAGGAGCGAAACTATCAGCAGAAGCGGGAGGTATAGCTGTTTCATGATGGATAAGTCGGTGAGGGAACGGCCTGAGGGCCAACGCATTGACGGCGGTCAGGGGATTATGAGGCCGTCGGCCATGTGGATGGTGCGGTCGCACAGCCCGGCGAGCGATTCGTCGTGGGTTACGATTACGAAAGTCTGTCCGAAGTCGCGGCGCAGATTGAAGAAGAGACGGTGGAGTTCGCGGCGGTTGTTGCTGTCGAGACTGCCGGAGGGCTCGTCGGCAAGGATTACCGACGGACGGTTGACCAGAGCGCGGGCCACTGCCGCACGCTGACATTCGCCTCCTGAAAGCTCGTTGGGCCGATGCGAGGCGCGGTCGGCAAGCCCCAGATAATCAATCAGCTCCATGGCGCGGGCGAAGGCGTCCTTGCGTTTGGCGCCGCCTATCAGCGCCGGCATGGCCACATTCTCCATCATCGAGAATTCGGGCAGAAGCTGATGAAACTGGAATACGAATCCTATCTCACAATTGCGAAATGCGGCCAGACGCCGCCCCGTGAGGGCTGTGGCGTCGATACCGCCTATTTCCACTTTGCCGGCATCGGGGCGCTCGAGAGTGCCGAGAATCTGCAGCAGGGTGGTCTTTCCGGCTCCGGAGGGGCCGACGATGCTCACCACTTCGCCGCGGCCGACCGCGAGGTCGACTCCGTGGAGCGCCTCGAGAGTGCCGTAACTTTTCCTGATTCCGGTGGCCTTGAGCATGGCTTTCTGGGGTTAAATGTATGAGGACTCCCTGCGGCGGGGCGTCAGCCGAGTTGCTCGGCGATGGCGGCGATGGCGCGGTCGGCGCGTACCCGGCGGTAGATGATGTCGTAGACCGCCTCGGCGATGGGCATGGCCACCTGATAGCGCTCGTTGATCTCGTGGATACATTTGCAGCCGTAGTAGCCTTCGGCTGTCTGCTCCATCTCCATCTTGGCGGCATTGACCGAATATCCATTGCCGATCATAGAGCCGAAGTTGTGGTTGCGGCTGAACCGGGAGTAGGCAGTGACCAGAAGGTCCCCTAAGTAGACGCTGTCGCAGATGTGGCGCGGACGCGGATTCACGGCGTCGAGGAAATGCTCCATCTCGCGGATGGCGTTCGACACGAGCATGGCCAGGAAATTGTCGCCCTTCTTCATGCCGTGGACGATGCCTGCGGCGATGGCGTAGACGTTTTTCAACACTCCGGCATATTCCACACCGTCGACGTCGGTGGTGGGGATGGCGTGGCAGTTTTTGGCGCCGCACAGAGCCAGACCGAAGCGGTTGGAGGCGACGATATCCTTACATCCGATGGTCAGGTAGGTGGGGCGGTCGAGCGCCACCTCCTCGGCGTGACAAGGGCCGCTGACTACCAGCAGATGGTCGTCGGCGACGTGGAATTTGTCGCGCATATAGTCGGTGATGAGGATGTTGTCGTCGGGAACTATACCTTTCACAGCCGATACCACAAATTTTTTGCTGATGTCGACGGTGAGTTTTTCCAGATGGCTTTTGAAGTAAGGCGACGGCATCACCAGCAGCAGGGTATCGGCTTCGGAGGCGATATAGTTTATATCGGAAGAGAATTCGATACGCTGCACGTCGAATTGCACGTCGGTGAGGTAAGCCGGGTTGTGGCCCAGGCGCTGGAACTCCTCGATGCGGTCGTCGCGGCGCATATACCACAGTATGGTGTCGCGATTGCTAAGCAGAAGCTTGGCCAGCGCTGTGGCCCAGCTGCCGCCGCCCATCACGGCTACTTTCCCGGGGAAATCTTTGGGTAACATAATTGCAGAGATTATGATTTCAGCCTTCGATCCAGGCGGTCACTTCGTCGATGGTAGGGTTCTTCAGGCCGAGCTTGTATTTTTTGTTGATGCCGCAAAGCTCCTGATGGAGTTTTCCGGCCGTGGCGCCGTGGAGGGCCTCAACGGTGAGGAATCCGGCCTTCTGCACGGGAGCTACCCATTCGGCGGGGACTCCGGCGGCGGTGAACACTTCCTCCTTGTCGCGGCGGGCCACCTTCTCGGGGCGCATCTGCGGGAAGAGGAGCACCTCCTGGATGGTGGTCTGGCCGGTCATAAGCATTACCAGACGGTCCATGCCGATGCCCATACCCGATGTGGGGGGCATACCGTATTCCAGAGCGCGGATGAAGTCGTGGTCGATGATCATGGCTTCGTCGTCGCCCTTCTCCGATAGCTTCATCTGCTCTACGAAGCGCTCATACTGGTCGATGGGGTCGTTCAGCTCCGAGTAGGCGTTGGCGAGCTCTTTCCCGTTGACCATCAGCTCGAAGCGTTCGGTCAGTTCGGGATTGTTGCGGTGGCGCTTTGTCAGCGGCGACATTTCGATGGGGTAGTCGATGATGAAGGTCGGCTGGATGTAGAGGCTTTCGCATTTTTCGCCGAAGATCTCGTCGATGAGCTTCCCTTTGCCCATAGTGTCGTCAACCTCGATGCCCATCCCCTTGGCTGCGGCGCGAAGCTCATCTTCCGATTTGCCGTTGATGTCGAAGCCTGTGTGCTCCAGGATGGAGTCGCGCATGGTGACGCGTTTGAACGGAGCCTTGAACGATATGACGTTGTCGCCCACTTTCACCTCCGTAGAGCCGTTCACCTCCATGCAGATGCGCTGGAGCATCTGCTCGGTGAAGTTCATCATCCAGTTGTAGTCCTTGTAGGCCACATAGATTTCCATGCAGGTGAATTCGGGGTTGTGGGTGCGGTCCATCCCCTCGTTGCGGAAGTTTTTCGAGAATTCATACACTCCGTCGAATCCGCCCACAATCAGACGCTTGAGGTACAGCTCGTCGGCGATACGCATGTAGAGCGGAATGTCGAGGGCGTTGTGGTGAGTGATGAACGGGCGGGCCGAGGCGCCGCCGGGGATGCTCTGGAGGATAGGGGTCTCCACCTCCATGTAGCCGTGCTCGTTGAAATAGTTGCGCATGGAGTTGAACACCTTCGTACGCTTGATGAAGATGTCCTTCACTCCGTCGTTGACCACCAGATCGACATAGCGGCGGCGGTAGCGGAGCTCGGGGTCTTCAAAGCCATCGTAGACCACTCCGTCTTTCATCTTGACGATGGGGAGCGGGCGCAGGCTCTTGCCGAGCACTGTCAGCTTGGAGGCGTGGATGGAGATTTCGCCGGTCTGAGTGCGGAACACATATCCTTCCACACCGACAAAGTCGCCGATGTCGAGGAGCTTTTTGAATACCACATTGTAGAGGTCCTTGTCTTCGCCCGGGCAGAGCTCGTCGCGGTTGACATAGACCTGGATGCGGCCGTCGGCATCCTGCAGCTCCATGAAGGAGGCTTTGCCCATGATGCGGCGGCTCATGATGCGGCCGGCCACGCTCACCTGCCTCGGGGCGGGAGCGTCGGGCAGGGGGTTGCCTTCGGCGTCGGTGGGTGTATCGACAAAGTTGGCTTTGATTTCAGCGGTGTGACCCGTCACGGGGTATTCGGCGGCGGGATATGGCTCAATGCCGAGATTGCGCAGCTGCTCAAGCGACTGGCGGCGCACAATTTCCTGTTCACTCAGTTCCAGTATGTTCATTTTAGTCTGTAAGCTAAAAGATTGGATTCAAATATGGCAATATTTTGTGCAAAGGTACAAAAAAACCTGCAAATATCCGCGCTTTTTCTCCGCCCCGCCCCGGCGTGTGTGGAAGAATGCGCCTCACAGCCCCAGAAGCCTCGGGCTACAGCATACTGTCAGCCGCCCGGCAAAAGTGTCAGGCGGCTGACTTTATGTTTGAAAACGGCTCTAAGTGCCTTAAAGTTCAATCTTCTTGTAGCGCGGCACGAGGATCTTGATGGCGCACCAGGCCAGCAGGTAGCTGATGGCGCAGATGCTGAACACTATCATGTAGCCTGCGGGCTTGCCCGAGAATCCGGCGAATGAGAAGCTGTCGCCCATGGCTGCCGTATAGTCGAAGAACACACCGGCGTAGTAGTTGATCAGATAGCTGCTGATGCCGCCGGCCATAGTGCCGATACCGACGATGGAGGCTACGGTCGAGGTCGGGAACATGTCGCCGATAGTGGAGTAGAGGTTGGCGCTCCAGGCCTGATGGGCTGCTCCGGCCAGACCGATGATGATGGCGGGCCACCAGGCGGAGTAGGCGCCAAGAGGCTGAGCCAGCAGAGCCAATATGGGCACGAAGGCGAAAATGAGCATGGCGCGCATGCGGCCGGTGTAGGGGTTCATCTTCCGCTTCTCCACGAAGACTTTGGGCAGGTAGCCGCCGCCGATGGAGAGCACGGTGACGATGAAATACAGCGTGAAGATAAGCGCCTGACCCATCGGCGTATATGTGGCGTAGCCGAACTGATCCGAGAAATATGCCGGAGCCCAGAAGAGGAAGAACCACCATACGCTGTCGGTCAGCGCTTTGCCGGCCACGAAGGCCCATGTCTGGCGGAAGCCGAAGCAGCGCCAGAAAGAGATGGTCTTGGTCTCTTCCTCCTTGATTTCCGCAGGCGTCTCGTCTTTTTCGTCCTGCATTATGTAGGCCAGCTCGGCTTTATTCACATGCTTGGAGCGCTCGGGAAGGGTGTAACATTCCATCCAGAAAAACATCCACACGAAGCCCAGCGCACCGATGATGATGAAGGCCATCTCCCAGCCCCACAGCTTTGCGAGCACGGGGATGCAGAGCGGAGCCACCAGTGCGCCCACCGAGGCGCCGGCGTTGAAGATCGAGGTGGCGAAGGCGCGGTCCATCTTGGGGAAATACTGGGCTGTCACCTTGATGGCGGCGGGGAAGTTGCCCGACTCGCCCACGGCAAGCAGGGCGCGGCATCCGAGAAACAGATAAACGCTGACCGTCGCGATGCTGAGCGCCAGTGCCGATCCGCTCTCTACGGCGCGGAGAGCCTCAAGCGACTCCACGCCCTCGATTTTCATCGTGGCCCAGCCGCATCCGGCATGCATCACTGCCGCCAGCGACCAGATGAAGATGGCCAGGAGGTAACCCTTTTTCGAACCCATCTTGTCGATGATTTTACCGGCGAACAGGCTGACGATGGCGTAGAACAGCGAGAATAAACCGGTGATGACACCATAGTCGGAGTCAGACCAGTGAAATTCGGGCGCGATGAAGTCTTTCCACGTCAGGGAGAGCACCTGACGGTCGAGATAATTGATTGTTGTGGCAAAGAAGAGCAGCGAGCAGATCACCCAGCGCCAGTTGGTCTTGCGCGCTGGGTCTGCGGCTTTCATTGTGATATTCATGGCTGTATTTAAGGTTGTAGAAGTTTTCGGGGAGGGTCAGCGCATCAGGGGAGGTCGATGGCCACCATGACGGGGAAATGGTCGGAGGGGGTGCGCGGTGTGACGTTTTTGATTTTCACCTCCTCGGGAGAGTCGCCCTGACGCGAGGCTGTGGGATCTTTCTCAAAACTGCGGTAGGTGTCGGTCAGCACTCCGTATTTCTCCACCTTTATGCCGGGCGACACGAATATATGGTCGATGCGCGATGGGGTATAGCCGTCGGTGAGGAAGCCGTTGTAAGTGCCGTTAGGCACAAATCTGATCGGGGCGATTTCGTAGGAGTCGAGCATCTCGCCGTTGGCGGTCATGGTGGCGTAAGAGTCGCTGTGCTGATCCACATTGAAGTCGCCCGTGACGATGGCGGGAAGGTCGGCGGCTATCTCGTGAAGGCGCTGCTTTACGAGGCGTGCGCCTTCGCGGCGCGCAGTGATGCCGACGTGGTCCATGTGAAGATTGGCGAACATGAACTCCTTGCCCGAAGGTTTGTGGCGGAATTTACCCCACGAGCAGATGCGCGGGCAGACGGCGTCCCATCCCAGTCCGGGCTGGTCGGGATGCTCCGAAAGCCAGAAATCGCCCGAGTCGAGCAGTTCGAACATGTCGGTGCGGTAGAAGATGGCGCTGTGCTCGCCGGCAGTCTTGCCGTCGTCGCGGCCGCGGCCTGTCCAGGCGTAGCCGGGCAGATGAGCCGACAGCGAGTCGAGCTGATGGCGGAAACATTCCTGAGTACCGAAAATGTCGAATCCGTGGAAACGTACCATTCCGGCCACCCACGGCATGCGCTGCGACCAGCCGTTGCCGGCCTTGGCATCCGATTGGTTGGCGTTGCGGAGATTGTAGGTAGCTGCTGTGAAGTCGGCGCCGCTCAGCGGCATCCAAGCGCAAATCGCTACAGCTATGATGGCAAGAAGGCGAATGTGTCTGTTCATGGGTAAAAAATGAAGAGTTGTTATAAGGTTGTTTGAAAAGTGTTCGGATGAGCTGTGAGAGAGGACATCTGCAAAGGTAAGCAAAAAAAATCATGGAAAAAATTTTGTCAATTCGAAAAAAGACTTTACCTTTGCAACGCAATTGCGAAAGGCGTTTCGCAGACAGATGCGCGACATAATGACTCCGTAGCTCAGTTGGTAGAGCAACTGACTCTTAATCAGTGGGTCGAGGGTTCGAGCCCCTCCGGGGTCACAAAGCATGACAAAGTTAGAATCCTGAAAATCATCCGATTTTCAGGATTCTTTTTTACGCCCCTATCCCTCACTTCATCGGCCAGCATCCCGTATATAGTGGCCAGAAGCAAACCCGGTTGAAAAGTGTAATTTTCGATGACCACACCCGTAGATTATCCGGGAAATCAGGGTACAACCCGTCCTGGGCCTGCAGGCGCTTGATGGCCGATCCGGCGCTGAAGCGCCTGCAGGCACCACGGCTACGCCGGCGTCCGTCACCCCCTTCTCGTTGGCGATGTCGATCTGCCAGTCGACAAAAGCGCGCAGAAAGTTGCCTTCGCCAAACTGAAGTATGCGCACCGGGCGCCCGGCGGGCTGCACCGCCACTTTGTTTAATTCCTTGAGCTGCATCTGATTAATAATATACGATGGGAATCGGTGGGTCTGCGGTCAGAATTTGAAATATTCCTTGGCGTTGCCGTAGCTTATCTTGGCCACTATTTCGCGGCCGATGAAATCAATCTCGGAGGCTGGGAGAAGTCCCTGCTCTATGTCGTTGCCCAGGAGGTTGCAGAGCGTGCGGCGGAAATATTCGTGGCGCGGATAGCTCAGGAACGAGCGGGAGTCGGTGAGCATGCCGACGAAGCGGCTCAGCAGGCCCAGATTGCTCAGGGCTGTCATCTGCTTCTCCATGCCGTCTTTCTGGTCGAGAAACCACCATCCGGAGCCGAACTGTATCTTGCCGGCGCCGTAGCGGCCATCCTGGAAGTTGCCGATCATCGTGGCCACGAGCTCGTTGTCGCGCGGGTTGAGATTGTAGATGATGGTTTTGGCCAGTTTGTCGCGCGAGGCCAGACGGTCGAGAAATTTCGACATCTTCTGAGCCACGGTGAAGTCGCCGATGGAGTCATAGCCGGTGTCGGGGCCGAGCAGAGCCATCATGCGGCTGTTGTTGTTGCGCAGGGCGCCGTAGTGGAACTGCTGCGTCCAGCCGGAGTCGTGGTCCATCACGCCGAATTCCTCCAGCATGGCGCTGCGGAATTTGAGGATCTCCTCGCGGGTGAGGTGCTCGCCGCGGACATATATCTTTTCGAAAATACCGTCGATTTCAGCCGGAGTGTACTCTTCGGCATAGAATTCCTCGATGCCGTGGTCGCTCAGGCGACAGCCCACGCTCGCGAAGAAATCGTGACGCTTCTGCAGGGCGGCTATGACATCGGCGAATTTCGAGATGCTGACGCCGGCCACTTCTCCCAGCCGGTCGATGTATGCCTTGTAGGATGCGGGGTCTTCTACGGCCATGGCTTTGTCGGGGCGCCATGTAGGCAGCATCTTGATGCCGAACGTCGGATCATTGGCCACTGTCAGATGATGCTCAAGCGAGTCGACGGGGTCGTCGGTAGTGCAGACCACTTCCACGTTGTAGTGCTTCATCAGTCCGCGCGCCGAGCGCTCGGCAGTCTGAAGCATGGCAGTGCAGCGGTCGTAGATGTCCTTAGCGGTCGAGGGGTTGAGCAGGTCGGTCACTCCGAAAGCAGTCTTGAGTTCCAGATGAGTCCAGTGGTAGAGCGGGTTGCGCATCGTGTAAGGCACCGTCTCGGCCCATTTTTCAAATTTCTCCCAGTCGGTGGTATCCGTTCCGGTGATATATTTCTCATCAACGCCGTTGGAGCGCATGGCGCGCCATTTATAGTGGTCGCCCTCCAGCCAGACTTTCGACAGGTTGGGGAACACATGGTCGTTGGCTACATACTCCGGGTTGAGATGGCAGTGGTAGTCGATTATAGGGAGTCCTTCGGCGTATTCGTGATAGAGCCGGCGAGCCGTCTCGGTCTGAAGGACAAAATCTTTATCGTTGAATGGTTTCATGGTTAGGTATAGTTTATGGTTTAGAGCCTGGTCGTTAACATATATTGTCGAACCGGCTCTTATTTTAATAACGGAGTTATGTCTGGATTATTGACTGCGCAACAACCTGAAATTTCGCTTATGGAGATGTCACCTTCGACGTGTTCCGCGATATGAGCTGCGCGAGGGCGGCGATGTGGGAGGGGGTGGTGCCGCAGCAGCCCCCGACAATGGAGAGCGACGGCAGAAGCGGGCTCAGAATGCCGGCGAACTCCTCGGGCGACGGGAGCTCTCCCGACCGGGGCAGACCCGCCGAGGGGTAATAGACGATGGGGTAGGGCGATTCCTGAATAAGCCTGCCGATGGCCGGCAGGAGAGTGGCGGGGCCGGAGCCGCAGTTGAAGCCAAGGGCTGCCGGACTGAATGGAGCCACGGCTGTTAGGATTTCGCCGATGGAGTGGCCCGAATGGATGCGGCCTGTGGGGTCGGTCGAGGTAAACGAGAAGACTACCGGAAGTTCCCGTCCAAGCCGCTCCATGGCCCACCGGCATGCTATGGCGGCGCACAGGGTGCAGTTCAGGTCAAAGGCTGTCTCGATAAGAAGCAGGTCGGCTCCACCCTCGATCAGACCTGTAGCCTGCTCGGTGTAGGCTTCGGTCAGGGCTGTGGGGTCTGCATTGGGCGCCACGGGGCCAATGGCTCCCGCCACATAGCGCGGACGCTCAGCGGTGGAATATCTTGCCGCGGCTTCAGCGGCCAGACGTGCGGCCTCGCGGTTGATTTCGCCCGTGAGCGAGACTGTGCCGAACCGGCTCTGCGAGAAGCGGATGGCGCAGCAGGTGTTGGTCTCGATGATGTCGGCTCCGGCGCTGAGATAGCTTTCATGTACGGACGTGACCAGCTCCGGACGGCTCAGACAGAGGATGTCGAAATCGGAGGCAAGAGCGCAGGGATGCTCCCTGAAGCGGTCGCCTCGCATGTCGGCCTCGCTCAGACGCAGGCGCATGAATTCGGTCCCGGTGCTGCCGTCGAGCAGCAGGGCGCCTCGGCTCATGGCCTGCACAAATGGAGGGCGAAGGTCGGACATATCCTTAAATCTTTACCCTGCAAAATTAAGGGAAATCATCTGAACTTGAAACTATCCGGCGCCGACGAATGTTAAAAATAGAAAAGATTCATCACATTCGTCAAATTGTCTGATTTATGATCACCCCGATATTTTTTCGCCTTGGCCGATGCCTTGGCCTGAAATCGCGGCAGGACGCCCGGATAGCAGCAGCGGCCCTCTGCCTGTCAGCCTGCAGCGTCGCATCTATTTCTCGCTGGGCGAGCAGGAGCCGCTTACGTCGGTGGCAGCCTTCCGCCCGGTAGGCCGCGACACGGCAGCCGTGGTGGGATATTTCAAATCTCATGGCGTCGCAACCTGCTTCCAGTGGAATCCCGGCAATCATTACGCCCCGCTGAAGCCGCGCCTGACCAAAGCCTTTGTCTGGCTCTACGGCAAATAAATTCGGTTTATTCTTCAATATCCCGGACGAAAGTGAGTAGATTCCCGACCTTTCATCGGTCAGATAATATGCTTCCTATCGTTCCGACGCGTTGCAACCCCTGCCGCACCCTTTCCCTTGGGCCTGCGGCATCTCCCGGAAAACACACACCGGGAGCCTGAAGAATAAACCGATAATATCATGAACCCATCCTATTTTATAGCATTTGACCTTGGGGCTACCAGCGGCCGCACGGTGCTCGGTGTGCTGTGGCCTTCGGGCGAACTCTCCATGCAGGAGCTTACACGGTTTCCCAACCGGATGCTTCAGATCGGCAGCCGGCTTCACTGGAACATATATTCGCTCTATGAGGAGCTGATCAAGGGGTTGCGTGCCGCGGCCCGGCTCGGCGTCAGGCCGGAGTCGATAGGCATCGACACCTGGGGCGTCGACTATGTCTGCATAGCCCCCGACGGATCCATCATCGACTTGCCCAATGCCTACCGCGACCATCGCACTCTCGGCGCAGCCGCGCGCTTCTTCGAAGGAGCTATGTCGGCCTCCGAACTCTACGGGCGCACCGGCATTCAGCATATCGACTTCAACTCCGTATTCCAGCTTTACGAACACCGCGACGATTTCAGCCATAAGCATGCCGACAAGTTCGTGTTTCTCCCCGACGCTCTGGCCTATCTCTTTACCGGAAATATTGTTACTGAATACACCATAGCCTCCACCGGCGCCATCGTCGATGCGCGCAGCCGCCGCCTCGATGATGAAATCCTCAAGGCAGCCGCCACCGATGTGTCGAAGTTCGGGCCCCTGGTAATGCCAGGCCATACGGTTGGCACTCTGAAAAAGGAGATCGCCGCCGAGACGGGTTTGGGCCATGTGAAGGTAGTGGCTGTGGCAGGCCACGATACCGGTTCGGCTGTGGCTGCTATCCCGGCTGAAGATGCCGATTTCGCCTACCTCAGCAGCGGCACATGGTCGCTGATGGGTATCGAGACCGACGCCCCGGTCATCAACGCCACTACCGAGAAATACAACATCACCAACGAGGGCGGCGTAGGCGGCAAAATCCGCCTGCTGAAGAATATTACCGGAATGTGGATAGTGGAGCAATGCCTGCGGCAGTGGAAACTCCAGGGTGCCGACTATTCCTATCCCGAGATGGTCGCTCTGGCCGAGAAGGCCGAGGCCGTATGCACCATCGACCCCGACGATGCCGCGTTTGTGGCTCCCGACAATATGATGGTGGCTATCGAAGAATACTGCAAGGCTACGGGTCAGCGCGTGCCGCAGACCCACGGCGAGATGATCCGCTCCATCTTCGAGAGTCTGGCTAAGAAATACGCCTCGACGCTTGATGTGTTCCGCTCGCTTTCTGACCATCCCATCAGGCGGCTCCACGTGATAGGCGGCGGCTCGCGCAATGCCTTCCTCAATCAGCTGACGGCCGACGCCTGCGCGGTGCCTGTGGTGGCCGGTCCTGCTGAAGCTACAGCCATCGGCAATATCATGGTTCAGGCCATGGCAGCCGGAAAAGTGGCCGACCTGGCCGATATGCGCCGGATTATCGCCCGCAATATCCCCACGGAGGTCTTCCACCCCCAGGCCCGTTAGCCCGCGCCGCTTACACTGCTGAAATATTTATCTTAACCCATATAGATCCATGAAAGAAGAGACAATCAAGAAAGCATACGAGCTTGCCAAAGAGCGCTATGCAGCTATCGGAGTTGACACTGAAAAGGTGCTCGGACTGATGCAGGATTTCCATCTGAGCATGCACTGCTGGCAGGCCGACGACGTGGCAGGCTTCGAAAATCAGGGCCCGCTGACAGGCGGCATCCAGTGCAACGGCAACTATCCCGGCAAAGCCCGCAATATCGACGAGCTGCGCGCCGACATCCTCTACGCCATGTCGGTAATCCCCGGCAAACATCGCCTCAACCTCCACGAAATCTATGGCGATTTCCGGGGTAAGAGGGTCGACCGCGACGAAGTGACCGTGGAATATTTCCAGAGCTGGATCGACTGGGCCAAGGCCAACGACATCAAGCTTGACTTCAACTCCACAAGCTTTTCCCATCCCAAATCGGGCGACCTCACGCTGGCCAACCCCGACAAAGCCATCCGCGACTTCTGGATCGAGCACAGCAAGCGCTGCCGCGCCATAGCGCAGGCCATGGGCGAGGCTCAGGGCGACCCCTGCATTATGAACACATGGATCCACGACGGCTCCAAAGACCTCACCGTCAACCGTTACCTCTACCGCGAGCTGCTCAAGGATGCTCTTGACCAGATTTTCGAGCATAAATACGATTTTATGAAGGACTCGGTGGAGTCGAAGGTGTTCGGTATCGGTCTGGAAAGCTTCACAGCCGGTTCTAGCGACTTTTACACAGCCTACGCTGCCAAAAACGATATGATGATCACCCTCGACACCGGCCACTTCCACCCGACCGAGAGCGTGGCCGACAAAGTGTCGGCGATGCTGCTCTTCGTGCCTGAGCTGATGCTCCATGTCAGCCGCCCCGTGCGCTGGGACTCCGACCATGTGACCATCATGGATGACCCCACGCTCGACCTCTTTTCGGAAATCGTGCGCGCAGGCGCCCTCAACCGCGTACACTACGGTCTGGACTACTTCGACGGTACTCTCAACCGCATCGGCGCCTACGTGGTCGGCTCTCGCGCTGCTCAGAAGTGTATGCTTCGCGCCCTGCTGGAGCCTGTCGCCACTCTGCGTCAGTATGAGCTTGCTGACAATAGATTCGAACGCCTCGCCCTGCTCGAGGAGTGCAAGGCGCTCCCCTGGAACGCTGTCTACGATATGTTCTGCCTGCGCAACAATGTGCCTGTAGGCGAGGACTATATCGCCGCCGTTCAGCAGTATGAAAAAGACGTGACCTCCAAACGTTAATCCAGGCATCCTTTTTCAGGTATGGAAATACTGTTCGGACTTCTCATCATAGCCGTAGGCGCCTTCTGCCAGTCGAGCTGCTATGTCCCCATCAATAAGATAAAGGATTGGAGCTGGGAGAGCTACTGGATAGTGCAGGGCGTATTCGCCTGGCTTGTGCTCCCGTTTGTGGGCGCGCTGCTGGCCGTGCCTGCCGGACATTCGCTCTGCGAGCTTTTCACCGCCGCCAACTCGTTCAATATCCTGATGACGATCGTCTTCGGAGTGCTCTGGGGCATCGGCGGCCTCACCTTCGGCCTCTCGATGCGCTATCTCGGAGTGGCCCTCGGCCAGTCGATAGCCCTCGGCACCTGCGCCGCGCTGGGCACCATCATGGGCCCTGTGCTCCTCAACGTTTTCTTCCCCGAAAACGATCCGCTTTCGCAGCTCACCTTCTCGGTGGTGCTCGGAGTGGTGGTCACCCTTATCGGCATCGCCATCATCGGCATCGCCGGAGCCATGAAATCCGCTTCACTCAGCGATCAGGAGAAGAAGCAGGCTGTCAAAGACTTCAACTTCCCCAAAGGGATATGCATCGCCCTGCTTGCCGGCTTCATGAGCGGCTGCTTCAATGTGGGGCTGGAGTTCGGCGCCGGCATCAATTTCGGAGATCTGACCGACCCGATGTTCCGCACCCTTCCCGCCACCTTCCTGGTGACGCTCGGCGGCTTCGTGACCAACGCCGTCTACTGCTTCTATCAGAACACCCGCAATAAGACGTGGGGCGACTATGGAAAGCTGACGGTGCTGGGCCACAATCTGCTTTTCTGCCTTCTGGCCGGTGCACTCTGGTACAGCCAGTTCTTCGGTCTGGCTCTCGGCAAAGGCTTCCTGACCGGTTCGCCCACGCTGATGACCCTCTCATTCTGCATCCTGATGGCCCTTAACGTGGTGTTCTCCAACGTATGGGGCATTATCCTGAAGGAGTGGAAGGGGTGCTCAGGCAAGACCATCGCAGTGCTCATCGCAGGCATCGCGGTCCTGATAGTGTCTACCTTCCTGCCGCAAACCCTCTGAAATCAAATGTGTAAATAGTAATAAAATGAAACACAGTATATTAGACAATCGCCCCGGTCTTGCGAAGCAGGTGATGGATGTGGCCGAAGTGGCCGGCTATCTCTGGCAGAAAGGGTGGGCCGAGCGTAACGGCGGCAACATCACGGTCAATGTCACCGAGCATGTCGACGATGAAATCCGCCGTATGCCCGCCATCTCCGAGCCGCGCCCCATCGGCATGACCCTCCCTCACCTGAAGGGGTGCTACTTCTATTGTAAAGGAACCAACCGCCGTATGCGCGACCTGGCCCGCTGGCCGATGGAGAACGGCTCCGTAATCCGCATTCTCGACGATTGCGCTCACTATGAGATCATTGCCGACAATCCCGTGGCTCCCACCTCAGAACTTCCGTCGCATCTGGCTGTCCACAACTACCTCATAGCCAAGGGCTCACCATACAAAGCCTCGGTTCATACCCATCCCATCGAGCTGGTGGCCATGAGCCATAATCCGGAATTTCTGAAGAAGGATGTGCTCACCCGTCTGCTCTGGTCGATGATACCCGAGACCAAGGCCTTCGCTCCGCGCGGCCTCGGCATAGTGCCCTATATGCTCCCCTCAAGCGCCGAGCTGGCCGACGCCACCATCCGTACCATCGACGACGATTACGACGTGGTGATGTGGGAGAAGCATGGCGTATTCGCCGTGGATGCCGATGTAATTTCAGCTTTCGACCAGATCGATGTACTCAACAAGTCGGCCAACATCTACATGTGCGCCCGCTCGATGGGCTTCGTCCCCGACGGCATGACCGACGCCCAGATGCAGCAGATCACCGACGTCTTCCATCTCCCCAAATAACCCCTTATACGACTTATTAGATTTATTAGAATTATAAGAATTATAAGATTTCTCTCCAATAAATGACACCCCGGCAGGCTGATCCTCCCGGGGTGTCGTTTATCCGTGTTTCTTTAGCTTACGGCAGGGGCTTGATGGAGATGGCATAGCCGCCGCCGGCGATGGCGCGGTTGGTCAGACGTGTCTTGGAGTCTACTTTCTTTTTGGTGATGGTGTAGCGCTTCTGGCCGTCGACGATGTTGGCGTCGGGAGCTTCGGCGTAGATAGTTGCCTCATATTTGCGACCCGGGTCGAGGAACGACAGCGAGATGGTGCTTTCGCGGGCCTCTGTGCCTGAGGTGGAGCCTACATACCATTTGTCGCTGTTCTTATCCTTGCGGGCGATGGTGACATACTCCATCGGCTCGGCTTCGAGATATACCGATTTCTCCCACTCTACGGGTACATCCTTGATAAACTGGAATGCGTCCATGTGGGCTTCGTAATGGTCGGGCGTATCGGATGCCATCTGGAGCGGCGAATACATGGTCACATACAGCGCCAGCTGGCCGGGGATGGTCGAGGGGATAATCTCCTTATGCGAGAGCGAGAAAGTGCCGAGATCAAACTCGAAGATGCCCGGGGTATAGTCCATCGGGCCTCCCTGCAGTCGGGTGAACGGGAGAATGGAGGTATGCCATGTGGAGATGCCGCCGAGGGTGTGATATTCGGTGCCTCGGGCGCTCTCGTTGCCGATGAGGTTGGGATATGTGCGCGCAAGGCCTGTGGGGCGCGTAGCCTCGTGAGCATTGACCATAATCTTGTGCTCGGCGGCTTTCTTGATCACGTGGTAATAATGGTTGTTGAGCCACTGCGAGTAGTGATGCTCGCCGCGGGGAATGATGTTGCCCACATAGCCGGTCTTGACAGCGTTGTAGCCGTATTTGTTCATGAGATTGTAGGCCTCTTCCATGTGGCGCTCGTAGTTGCGCACAGAGCTTGAGGTCTCGTGGTGCATCATCAGCTTCACTCCTTTGGAGTGGGCATACTCGTTGAGCGCGTCGATATCGAAGTCGGGGTAGGGGGTGACGAAATCAAACACATAGTCTTTCGATTTGCCGAACCAGTCTTCCCAGCCTTCGTTCCACCCTTCCACCAGCACCTGGTCGAATCCATGCTTGGCGGCGAAGTCGATGTAGCGCTTTACATTGTCATTGTTGGCGCTGTGGTGGCCGTGGGGCTTGGTCTTGGTGTAGTCGGTCTCTCCGAGCTTCACGGAGTATACATCGTCGGTATAGCTCCATTTTCCGGCATCGGATATCATCTCCCACCATACTCCGATGTATTTCACCGGCTTGATCCATGATGTATCCTCAATCTTCGAGGGCTCGTTGAGGTTGTAGGCCATGCGCGAGGCCAGGATGTCGCGCGCGTCGTCGGTGATGAGCACATAGCGCCACGGCGACTTTGTCGGGCTCTGCATATACCCTTTGCGTCCCTGGGCGTCGGGCGTCAGCCATGATACGAACGTCATGGTCGAGTCGTTCAGATTCAGATGCATCGTGGGGTAGTCGATCGTGCCTGCCTCATGGATGTTGAGGTAGAGGCCGTCGTCGGTCTTCAGCTGAAGAGCTGTCTGGACGCCTGTGGCCGAGAAGGGGGTAGTGGAGGCGTTCTCCGGCGTAAGGCGTGAGAGCATCAGGGAGCCGATTTCGCTCAGACGCGATTTCGTGAAGTTGTATTCCTGAGTGTCGTAATCGCCCGGAATCCAGTAGGCCCAGTGGTCGCCGGTCATGGCAAATTCGCTCAGTTCCTCGCCGATAACGAAGTAGTTGAGATTCGGCTGGGCCGGGAAATCGTAGCGGAAGGCGAAGCCGTCGTCAAACACCCGGAATTCGATATTCATGCACCGGTCATATTCGGGCTGGCTCAGGCTGACGGTCATCGAGTTGTATCGGTTGAGAATCTCGGTCTCCTCGCCCCATACAGGCTTCCATGTCTCTTCGAACGAGTCGCGGCTTACGCCGGTCTGTTCGAATCCTGTGGTGAGCGAGAGCGTGGCGGGGTCCGACGGCTTGAAATCTTCGCCATAGGCCTCGCGGGCCATTTCGCCGGCGAGGCGGAAGCCCAGATGAGACGGACGGATCACTTCGCGCCCCTTGAATGTGACGCTGTAGGTGGGCCGACCGCCTGCTACGTCGAACGTAAGCTTGATTTCGCCGTCGGGCGAACTGACGGTCTCGGCGGCCATGGCGCCTGCGGCTGATGCAAGCAGCAGCATGGCCGATGCGAAATGCTTTATCATGATCAAAGGTTTATTATTTTCAGTAAATTATATACAGGGATAGAGCCGGATCTGTCGGAGGGGATCAGAACCAGAGCACGGAGAGGCCGCCGAGGAGCCGGCGCAGCTTGGTCAGGGCGCGGTGGAGTAGATTCATCGACGACTGCTCCTTGATGTTGAGCATCAGGGCCAGCTCCTTGTGGGTCAGCCCCTTGACGTAGCGCAGATAGACGGCCATACGCTGGTTGCCGTTCAGGCGGTTGAAGGCGTTGATTACCTTCTGGCGCTCGTCGATCTCCTCGTCGCTCATCTGCTCGCGGATGGCCGTGATGATAAATTCCTCGCTGATCTCCGAGAAGGGGAGCTCGTCGAGCGGGAAGTGGGGCTTTACGGTTTTGAGGCGGTCGAATATGATATTTTTCAGCGCTACCAGGAGCCAGGGGCGCACGTATATCACATTCGAGAACAGCCTCGGATTGCAGATGAGTTTGACGAACAGATCCTGAATGCAGTCCTTGATGAAATCCGCATCATTGAAATATTTCAGGCCAAAATTGAGCATGAGCTCATAGTGGCGCTTGTAAAGCGTCTCTATGGCCTTGGTCTCGCCCCGGGAGGCAAGCCGACAAAGCTCCAGATCGGTCAGCTCCTTATATTCCAATGTTATAGGTATCTACAGGTCAGTTATTTGTCAGCCTAAACGGCTTCTTCCGCAATCTAAGGGTGCGCCGGTTCAGCGCTTGTTCCATTTGCTGTCGAGCAGCTTGATGAAGTAGGCGCCTACCACCGAGCGGTTGCTGAATATCTGATGCTCGGGGCGGTCGGTCCAGAACCAGTCGGTCATCGGGACGCGGTCGACGGTCTCGTCCATGAACATCCATACGGGATGCACCAGCGCCTTGAAGTCTGCCTCATTGCCGGCCATCGTAGCCGACCATATTATCCAGTCGGTCTTGGAGTATTTTTCGCGGCTGTCAAGCGGCAGGCCGTAGAGGTTCATCTTCGTCAGATAGTAGGCTGTCTCCTTGTCAAATACTTTCTTCGGGAAAAGATTCCAGCCGAACAGCTTGTCCCACACCAGATTGTACTTCTGGCTCCATGTGTCGGGACGGTCGAACGTCAGGCGGTAGTGGTCGCCGTCGTCGGCCATCTTCTCCCACTGCTTCGCCATCTCGGCCGCCTTCTTCATGTATGCTTTGCCGGTCTTTTTATCTCCCTGCATATCAGCCAAGTAGCCATAGGCTGCAATACCCAGAATAGCTTTGCCCGAGAGGTTGGCGTTGTGAGCCACATGTCCGGCGAAATCGTCGGTGCAGAGCTGATTCTCCGGATCCAGACCATACTTCTCCAGGTAGTTGACCCATTTGGTCAGCGTGGCCCAGTGGCGGGCGGCGAAGTCGGCGTTCCCTTCGGCCTTGGCGATGGCGGCTGCCATGATGAGCATGTTGCCGCTCTCCTCCACAGGCATGTCGCCGCCGTAGTTCTGGCCCAGACCGCGCGGATAGCGGCCGATGTCGTGGGCGGCGAAATCCTTGTCCCAGCTGTCGGAAGCGCAATAGTCAAGAATCGGGTTCATCAGCCCCTTGGCCAGCTCCACATTGTAGCAGAGGAACAGCGGCACCGAGGGGTAGGAGAGGTCGACCGTGCCGATGGAGCCGTTGCTGTTGTTCTCCTTCGAGAGATAGAGCAGCAGCCCTTCGGGAGTCTCGATGAGCTTGTGGGCGGCGAATGTCTGGCGCCATGCCAGAGTGCAGAGGTCGGCGTATTCCGGTCCGCCGGCGGCTGTGGCAGCCTCGACCATATCCCGGTTGAATTCCGAGCAGCGCTTCATGATTGAGTCGTAATCGCGGGCGGCGAGCTCAAACTGACGGGCTATCGTTTCCGTCCCCTTGCGGTTCCAGTAGGGGCGGATGGCGCGGCCCATATAGTTGATGGCCTCCACATCGTCGTATCCGGCCATGACGTACCCCTTGGCCTGAGCCTTGTCGCCAAGATCACGCACGATGGTCAGACGCTTGCCGGCCGTGGAGAAGGTGGTGTTCTTATTGTCGGCGGCCAGATAGAAATAGCCCCAGTCGATGCGTCGGTCGTCGCCCCACTTCTCGAGTGAGCGCTGACCGACCGTACCGGTGCGCAGCAGGGTCAGGTCGCCGGCTTTTTCAGCCGATTCCGCGGTAGGCTGGCCCGGATAATCCACTGCAAACAGCGGCGAAGCCTCCAGGCGCAGGCTGAGCTTGTGCGGCTTGCCGTCGAGCGAGCGCACATCGTAGGAGATGTAGTTCACCGGACGCCCGGCCAGCTCTATGTCGTCGGGGAGGAAGGGGGCAGTGAAAGTGATGTCGAGCGCTACAGGGCCGCATACGAAGCTGTATTTAGTCTGGGTGGGCATCAGGTCGATGTCGGTCTGCTGTGCCGTGCGCACATAGTCGCTTTTTGCCTGAGGCTGCGCGATGAGAGCGAAATCTATCACTCCGTAGCCCGTATTGTTCACGGCCTTGGCGGCGATAAGGTTTTTGCCCGGATGGATGGCTGCTGCGGCCTCGGCAGGCAGCTTCACCAGACGATGGTCGGCGGGCGATGTAGCCTTCAGAGCCTGTACGCCGTTGATGTAGATGTCAGCTGCATCATCGTATGTAGCCTCCAGCAGCAGGGTGGCGGGGTCAGTCCCCTCGGGGATGTCGACCCAGCGGCGCACCCAGATATAGGGCGCATCCCAACGTGTGCGGGCGCCGGTCTTGCAGAATTCGTTCTTGATCATCACGAACTCCCCGTTCTCGCCGTCGGTGGCGAAGGCGGCCTCACCATTGGTCCAGCTGCTGTCGTCATAGTCGGGCAAAGCCCAGCCTGCGGCAGGCGTCTCCGTGGTGTAGTTGGCTGACCAACGGCCCCACTCCGAGTTGGGAGCGATGCTCTCGGCTGTGGCAAACTCCTGCCCGAGGAAGCGGTAAGCTACCGAGTCGACCGTCAGCACTCCCATCAGAGGATGCTCTTTCATGGTCCAGTGGCGCGTGGCGTCGCTGTAGAGCGTGTCGGCACACGACCAAAGATTCACCGACGGGTCGATGGCAAAAAGCTGATAAGCCGGAGCTCGCAATCCGGTGCGGGCTCCGACTGTAGGGATCATAGCCGTAGCTATGACTAAGGATATGAATAATTTTTTCATTTGCTGGATGTTATTTGACTGGTAAGGCCTGACGTCCTGTGCCGTGACCGGCATGATGAAAGGTTTATTTGGCGGGTACCACCGAGAGAATCGTGTTGGGAGCCAGCGTGAGCGTCACTGCTCCGTCGGTTACCTTGATTTTCTGAGCTGTCCCTTCTCCGTCGGGCTCCACGGGGGTAACCATGACGGCTTTCACGTCGCTCCACCCCTTGGGAAGCTTCCAGGTGCGGTTCTGGTAGCCGTCCTGCGAGTAGGCCATGATTTCGCGGCCGTCCTGACGCCATACTACAGGGAAGAATACGTCGTTCCCCTGGCGCAGCAGCGTGTCGCCCTGCTTCACTGTCTTGGCTTTCCAGTCGGTTACCACTGAGTCGGAGTAGTAGACGCGCTCGTTGGCCTCGTCGTAGTTTTCCAGCTTCAGGGTGTTGTAGAAGAGATAGGGTAGGGTGCGGGTGGCCACGCCCAGTTTGGCGCGGTTCCAGGCCTCGGCCCAGTTCTTGTCTTTATGGAGGTCAACGAAGTTGAAATCGTCTTCTGCCTGATAGTTGTCGCCGAAGAGGAATGTCTCTTTCAGCCAGAGCTTGCCGAATTTGCCCTCCTGACCGCCGGCGAGCAGCGATGCGGGAATCTTGGCGCGCTCGGCGCCGCTGAGGTCGAGCCACCATGCGGCGGGGCTCAGGCCGATCATCGGGTCGCAGCGCTGGCCGTTGTGAATGAATTCGATGGTGACGTCCACACCCTTGTTGCGCATGTAGCGCAGCATCTTGCGCATGGCCTCCTCCTGCTGGGCCATATTCTGGCCGTTCCCGGGGCTCATGCGGGCATAGTAGGCGTCGCAGTGCATCGTGCCGGCGTCTTTAAGCTCCACCAGCTCGATCAGGCCGTCGAGGCGCTTCTGCAGGAATCCTTTCTGCCATTCGTTGGCGATGTTGACGTCGTACATCGGCTGCCCGTTGAACACGGCGCGCGTGATCAGGTTCCCGTCGGTGTCGCGGCAGATGAAGTCGTTTTCGGAATACTCCTTCCAGAGCGGCGAGTCGGGCTCGGCGTCCTGAACCAGCACATGCACGCTGACTGTGGTGTTGTATTTCTTGGCCTCTTCGCGCAGCCAGCGGTAGCTGTCGCGCGCTGTGGCATCCTGCGGACGCTTCAGAGCCTCGTTGAATCGGTCGAAAGCCGGATATTTGCAGTCGTGGCCTTCAAACTGCCACCCCACGAGGTAGACAATCTTGGGCACTCCGCGGCTGATGCGGTCAAGCCCTTTGATCATCTCCAGAGCCTCTTCGAAGTTGATGCCGACGTTCGAGCCTCCCTTCTGGTCGGGGCGCGCCATGAAGAATTTGTGCATCATTAGCTTGTCGTACTGATGCATGTAGGGGCGCTCGGGCTTCATAGTGGCGGTGTAGTCGTAGGGAGCGCCCGAGATGGTGTCGTTCCAGTCGGGCAGGGCGTTGAATCGCTTTTGGGCTTCTGCGGCGTCGAAAGCCTGAGCCGTCAGCCCTCCCAGAAGGAGAGCCGACGCTGAGGCGATGAGTAAGTGTGCTATCTTTGACATTGTATGTGCTTAGTTGGGAATTTGGATGGAGAGCATTTCGTTGGGTTCGAGCGAGAGCTGGATGGTGCCGTTGGTCACGCTGACCTCCTGAGGCTCGCCCAGGCCGCTTTCGCTGATGGTATAGACGGTCACATGGTCTGCGCCGGCCCAGTCGGCGGGCAGCGTCCACGTCTTGCGGTTGTAGCCGTTGACCGAGTAAGCCATTATCTCCTTATGGTCGGTGATCCACAGCAGCGGGAAGAAGATATTGTTGTGGTCGCGCAGGGTCACTCCGTTTTGGGTTACGGTCTGATTCTTGTAGTCAGACTTCAGCCCGTCGGAGTAGGTGACTGTCTGCTTGTCATTGTCGTATGCTTCCACCTTGTGACGGTTGAAATACATGTAGGGGATAGTGTACAGGCAGATCCCCTGACGTGCTTTCTTGAACGAGTTTTCAATATTCTTCGACACATTGTTGTCGATATAGTTGAAGTCGTTCTCAAGCTGGTAGTTGTCGCCGAAGAGGAAGGCTTCCTGTTCCCAGAAGCTGTTGAACTTGCCCGACTTGCCGCCTGCGATGAGCGTGGCGGGGAGTTTGGCGCGCTGCTCGCAGTTGATGTCGAGCCACCATGAGGCCGGGTTAAGGCCGATCATCGGGTCGATGCGCTCGTTGTTGTCAAGGAATTCTATGGTGACGTCGACCTCCTTGTCGCGCATGTAGCGCAGCATCTTGCGCATCACTACCTCGATCTGCTCTACGGTGGTGCCGTGGTACGGGCTTTCGCGGGCATAGAAGGCGTCGCAGTGGAGGGTCTTGGTCTTATCCAGACGTACCAGGTCGGCAAGCTCCGTCAGGCGCTTCTGGAGCATCCCCTTCTGCCATTCCTTTACGATGTTGACATTGTACATCGGCAGGCCGTTGAGGGTACCGCGGGTGTAGAATGTGCCGGAAGCGGTCTTGCAGAGGAAGTCGTTCTTGACATAGGTGTGCCACAGCGGCGAGTTCTGCTCGGCATCGTGCACATTGATGTGGACCGACACGGTGGTGTTGTATTTCTCGGCCTCATCCTGAAGCCAGTAGAAGCTGTCTTTGGCCGTGGCGTCCTCCGGGCGTTTCAGAGCCTCGTTGAATTCGTGGAATGCGGGATATTTCCAGTCGTGGCCGGCATACTGCCATCCTACCAGGTATACGATCTTATGCACTCCGCGGGTGAGGTTGTCGATGCGCTTGATGATTTCCAGCGCATCCTCCATGGTCAGGTTGACATTGGGGGTATCGTCTGATTTGGGGCGCGCCATGAACAGCTTCATCATCATCGACTGCGAATAGTCGTGCATATACGGGCGCTCAGGCTCCATAGTGACGCTGTAGTCGTAGACATCGCCGTTGACCTGGTCGTCCCAGTCGGGCAGAGGCGTCACCTCTTCCATCATGGGGATTTCCTCCTCGTCGGAGCAGGAAGTGAGCACCATCGGGGCAGCTGCCGCCATGAAGGCGGCTGCTGTCAGGGCTGCTTTTCCGATGATTGCAGATTTTATATCGATTTTCATTTTGAAAGTCATTTGATTGGATTAGATTGCATCGCCGTCGATTGCCGACACTTTGCTTATATATACCTCGCTGATCTTGGCGCGGTTGGCCAGCGACTGGCTTTTCGGGAAGGGGATAAGCACCACCTTGACGTACCGCCCGCGGTATTGCTGCGAAAGGATGCTCTGCGGAACATCGACCATGTAGGTGCCGCAGCATGCCGATGTCTGGGTCAGGCCTGTGACAGTGGCTACCTTGATCCATTCCACATGGCTGTCGAATTCCTTAAGCTTGGCGTGGACGGCCAGATAGTCGTCGGAAAGCAGGGCGTCTGTGCCGAAGTTCCCTTTACTGAACAGGAGGTTGTATTCCTTGGTCGATAGCCCGGGATCGAGCGAGGTGTCCTCGGTGACGTAGAATTCTACGGCCTGAGGGTTGGTATCGTACCATCCGGCGCCCCAGCCTACCTGCACTCCGAAGCGGCCTGCCATGAAGCGGCTTCCGACGTCGAGCACCACGTAGGGCTGTCCCAGATCCTGGTAGTAGTCCCAGCCTTCGGTGATATGCGAATACCATCCGTTGCTGTTCTCAACGCCGTCGATGATGTTGCTGAACGTACCGTAGGGCATCGATATCGAGCCGTAAGCCACGCTCCACAGGCTCTTTTCGTTCATGTCAGTGTAGGTGTATTCGTGGAAGTTGCACGAAATCAGCATTTCGCTGCGCGACACATTGGCGCCGTCAGTCTTCGAGATGAGCTTCAGCGGGAGCACGAGCACACCTTTCTCCGAAGCCTCGCGTATCTTGTCGATATTGAAGGTGACGGGATGGGAATAGAATTCCGTAGCGGCGGCCACCACAGCCTCCGTCTCCATCGAGAACATCTCCGGCGTCAGGGCCACATAGTTGACACCCTGCGGTATGCTGTAGTTTTCGTCAAGATATTCCTGAGTCATCTCCTCCAAGCGCACGTCTACGTCGATGTCGCCGCTCTTGCTGACGATGAATTCGCTGGTATAGGTGGATTCATTGTCGGGGAGCTTCACTTTGGCGCTGGCCACATCGAAGCTGACCACGGCGGGAGTGACGTTGCACTGTAGGATCACCACGTCTTTGTCGGTCTTCACCGTTTTCGAAGCCGAAGCGATGCGCACCGGAAGCACCAGGCTTCGGCCTGCGTTTTCGGGCTTCTCAAGTTCGGCATAGATCTTCGGAGCGTTGAATATCACATGCACCGATTTGCCGCTTTCGCCGGCGGCGATCTTCAGGTGGTAGTCGGTGATGCGGTACATCGACGCGGGGATTACCTTATAGTTCGTCCCCTGCTTGTCGTTGTAGTTTTCATCGACCCATGCCTGATCGGGAGCCTCGACCATTACGTCGACCACTTCCTCAGTGTGCAGCCCTCCTTTGAGCACCGCCACTTCGCAGTCGTACTGCCGGTCGGCGATGGCCATGTTCACATCCTGCACGCCGGTGTCCTTCAGCGAGATGATGGTGTAGTAGCTGTCGGGCACGATCTCGTCGTAATTGCCGTCGATGTCGCCACACCCTGACATGCCCGCCATTGCGGCCAGGCCTACAAGTATATTGAGATATCTTTTCATTTCTTTCTGTTTGGAAGATTAATAACCGGGTGCCTGAATCAGCTGCGGGTTGCTGTAGATTTCGCTTGACGGCACAGGCAGCAGATACATGCGGTCGCTCCAGCTGAAGGGCTGGCTCACCTTGGTGCGCACGTTGAATTCCTCGAATGTCGGGTCAACCTTGCTCAGGGCGTTCAGGCCTTCGCGGGCGCCGCTCTTGAGCATCTGCGGAGCCGTCATCCAGCGGCGCAGGTCGTAGTAGCGGTGGCCTTCTCCCCACAGCTCGATGAAGCGCTCGTTGCGGATCCAGTCGCGCAGGCTCATCATCGAGAAGTCGGCGGTGGTGATGTCGCGCACGAAGTTGTGGCTGCGCACCTCGTTGAGGGCTGCGAGTGCAGCCTGGGTGTTGCCCAGAGCTTCCTCACATTCGGCCAGGTTGAGATACAGCTCCGACAGATGGATCAGGCGCACGCCGATCATGCGGGCGTTGAGCGACCCGTCGGGACGCCAGTTGATGTTGGGCTGTGTCCATTTCTTGGTGTAGTAGCCCGTCACATTGTTATCCCATACGTAGCGCGTGGGGTTGTAGCCCTGCTCGGCAGAGCTCTTGGTGTCGATAATCAGCGGAGCGCCGTTTTTGATCAGCGAGGAGTATTCGTCGCCGTCGAACGACAGATTGGCGTAGAAGCGCGGCTCGCGCTTGTCGTTGAGGTTGATGATGTCGGTGCGCCCGTTGTAGCCGGCCGATTCCAGCCAGTTGGAGCGCGGAAGTTCGGGGTCATCTTCGGGGAGAACGCCGTTGCGCGTGTAGAAATGCTCTACCGTATAGAGGCAGGGGGCGAGGGCTGTCACGCCGCCATACTGGCCGCCGCTGTTGCTCGTGCCGATATTGTGGGGATACATATCGGCCTGCCAGAAGATGTACGTGTCGGGCTTGGGAATGACGCTCCAGATCACTTCGCGGTTGCCTTCGGGCTCGGTGGTGTTGTTGGCATAGCGCACTTTCATCACCTTACGCTTGAAGTCATCGTCCACTCCGGGGATGTCGGGCAGAGGCACATCTTCCGACTGGCGCTGCACTTCGGCTGCCTCCAGCGTGTAGAATGAGCGGCCGCCTGCGCCGAGGGCGAATTCGAGGGCTTCCTGACATGCTTTGCGCGCACGCTCCCACTTTTCGCGGCTGTACTGGGTGCTTACCAGCTCATGGCCGTAGCCCGGAGTCTCGTAGTTGGTGTTGCGCCAGCTCGTGTTGGGGAAGGAGCCGTTCCAAAGAGGCGAGGCGGCATACAGGAGCACACGGCCCTTCAGTGCCTTGCAGATGGTCGATGTGGCGCGGCCTATCTCCGAGGTCTCCACTGTGGCGGGAAGCGCCGCTGCGGCCTCGTCGAGCCAGTTGACGATTGTGTTCACGCAATAGTCGAAATGGCTGCGGCCGGGGAATTCATCTTTCGACACTGAGGTGTCGTAATAGTGGTCGATGATGGGGATAGGACCGTAGCATTCCAGCAGGCGGAAGTGGTAGTAGGCGCGAAGGAATTTCACTTCGGCCATCCAGCGCTTGCGGTCGGCGGCTGTCACCTCCTTGGGGGTAGTGGAGTTGAGGATCTGGTCAAACAGGTTCACCTGGCCCAGAGCGCTGTATGTATCGTTCCACGGCAGGCGGAAATAAGCGTGGTTGGAGCTGTATGTGGCCGACAGCTGATCCCAGGCTGCCACCTGGCCCGTACGGCCCCATGCCTGCGGGCAGACGAATTCGTCGGTCGACGATTCGTGGGCGCCCAGCGAGCCGAAACCCTGCATTTCTTCTGTTGTGGCGTAGCAGCTGTAGAGGAATTCGAGTGCATCCTGCTTGTCCTTCATCGTGTCGGGGATGTCGGCGGTTTCAGGAGGCACCACATCAAGATAGTCGCAGCCGGTGGCGCCCATAGTGAGCACCAGGGACGAGGCTAAAAACCGGATATATGATTTAATCTGTGATTTCATGTCAGTTTCATGTAGTTAGATTGGATCTTCATCATCTCTCAGAAGGTCACCTGTGCGCCGATATTGAACGTGCGCGAGAGAGGATAGGAATAATAGTTGAGCTCGGGATCCCAGAGCTTGAACGGGCCCCAGACTGCCAGGTTGTCGCCCGAGAAGTAGACGCGGACATAGGGGAAGGTGTAGCCGATCTCCAGTGTCTTGAAGCGGATGAACGAGCCGTTGCGCATCCAGTAGGTGCTCGGCACCATATTGTTCTGCACCTCGGTGGGCGTGGTGCCCAGGCGCGGATAGGCTGCGTCGAAGTTGTTGCGTCCTACCTGGAAATAATCCTCGGCGATGAACTTCATAAGGTTGCGGTCCTGATGGAAGTCGTCGGCGCAGAATGAGGCTATGCCGTCGATCATGATCGTGCGGTTGGCCGACCCGCTGAAGAACACACCGAAATCCCATTTGCGCCATACGGCGTTCAGACCCAGACCGAACTGGATGCGCGGCTGGCGTCCGAATTCCGAAATCATCACCTTGTCGTCCTCGGTGATCATGCCATCGCCGTTGACGTCGCGGTATTTGATATCACCCACCATCGGGTTGCCGCCGAGCGGGGTCTGGCTGGGCGAGTTCTTGATGTCCTCCTCGCTGCGGAAGAGGCCTTCGGCGATGTAGCCGTAGGTGGCGTTCAGCGGCTTGCCCGTCTGCGTCTGCCATACGTAGGGGTAGTCGGGCTCGTCGTTGTAGATGTATTTGTTCTTGGTGTAGGTGAAGTTGGCGCGCATATCCACCGAGAGGTCTTCCTTGAGCTGCTTGCGCCAGTTGACGCTCAGCTCGATACCCTGGTTGTCGACCTTGCCGACATTGGCCCAGGGCGTTGACGAGGCGTAGCCGAGCATCGTGGGCCAGGAGCTGCGCTTCTGGAGGATGCGGTCGCGGCGGTCGTGGAAGTAGTCGAATGTGATATCAATCTGGTTGAACAGCGACACATCCACACCGATGTCGAACTTCTTGGCTCTTTCCCATCCGGCGTTGGCCACGGCGTATTTCAGGAAGGCCGGACCGGAAAGCCCCACGTTGGAGTTAGAACCGACGAAAGGACCGGTGATGAACGACTGGCCGCCGTTGAGCGACACCTCGTTGCGGTAGAGGAAGTGGGCGGCGCCTGCGAGCAGACCTGTCTCGTCAGATCCGACCAGACCGTAGCTGCCGCGGATCTTCAGGTGGTCGATGTAGGGGTTAAGGCTCTCCCACCAGCTTTCGTTGCTGGCTACCCATCCCAGCGATACGGCCGGGAAGAACTCGAAGCGGTGGCCTTTGGCCAGACGCTCCGTACCGTTGTAGCCGAAGTTCATCTCCACCAGGTAGCGGCGGGCGTAGTCGTAGGTGAAGCGGCCCGAGAAGCCCTGGTTGCGGTTGGGAAGCACATCGCTGCGGAACTCCCTCATCATGTACATAAGCATGGCCGACACATTGTGCACCTTGTTGAACTGGCGGTTGTAGTTCAGTCGGGCGTCGAAATAGAATGTGCGGTCGTTGTAGCGCTGGATGGCGCCCTGTGCGATATAGTCCGTACCTTTCTGCAGCGACTCAAGCTGGAAGTAGGTAGGGTCGGAGGGGTCGTATGTATTGTCCATCACGCGGTAGTAGTAAGGCTCGATGGTGTTGGTGTAGGTCGAATAAGCGTAGCTCTTCATGTTCACCAGAGCCGTCACGCTCAGCCCTTCGGTCAGGAAGTCGAGCTTCTGAGTGGCGCGGAGCGAGGCGTTGATGGTCGAATAGTTTTCTTCAGCATATGAGCTCATCATGTGAGCGTAGGGGTTCACATTCAGTCGGCTCGCTGTCTTGATCGAGTTACCGAAGCGGATGTGATTGTCCCCTTCCTCCGACGGGTAATATGCCGGGAAGCTGACAGGGTTGGCATTGTATACATCGTCGAAGATGGTGGAGAGAGAGGTGCCCGGGCCCTTGCGGTTGCCAAACTGGGCGTTGATGTGCAGATCCACAGTAGTAGTGGAGGTCGGTTTGTAGCAGATATTGTTCTGGAAGATGTAGTTCCAGTCGTTGATGTTGGCATCGAACGAGTATGTCTTGGGCACATTCAGAATACCCGAGTCGTGGTTCACCTGCAGGCCCATGTAGTAGGTCACTTTCGAACCGCCGCCCGTGAGGTTCACGTTGGCGCGCTGGTTGTAGCTCCATTTGTTGAACATCAGATCATACCAGTCCACATTCGGATACACGTAGGGGTTCACTCCGCTGCGCGTGGCGTCGATGGTGGCCTGCGAGAAGCGCGGGGTGGCTGCCGGGTTGCGCGCCAGCTGGGCTTCGTTGTAGACTTCCATCCATGTCGGGCCGTCGACGTATTCCACACGGTTGCGCGGCTGCGAGAACGAGGCCTCCAGCGATACGTTGATTTTGGCGCGGGTGTTCTCCATACCTTTCTTGGTGGTGATGAGCATCACGCCGTTGGCGCCGCGGGCACCGTAGATGGCCGTGGCCGAGGCGTCTTTCAGAATCGAGAAGCTCTCGATCGACTCGGCCGGCAGGCGGTTGAGGTCGGCGCTGGAGATTTCGATATCGTCAAGAAGAATCAGAGGAGTGGCGCGGCCGCCGAATGTGCCGACGCCGCGGATGTAGAATTCGCTGACGGCTCCCGGCTCGCCCGAGGTGGTCGATGAGATCACACCGGCAAGCTTACCGGCAAAGTTCGACGTCAGCGACGATGAAGGGGCCTTAAGCACATCGCCCTTGATGGCGGCGATAGAGCCGGTCACCGAGATCTTGGCCTGCGTACCGGCGCCGACCACTACCACTTCTGCCAGCTCGTTGCCCGTGGGCGACAGTTTCACGTCGAGCACACCCAGATCGCCTACCGAAAGCGTCTGCGGCGTGTAGCCGATGTAGCTGATTACCACTTCCCCGTTGTCGGGCACGTCGATGGTGTAGTTACCGTCGATATCTGACGAGGTGCCTCCCCCCTTCGAACCTTTTACCACCACGGTGGCCCCGATCAGGGGCTCGCCGGTGGTAGCATCGGTGATGGCGCCTCGCAGCGAGTGGGTCTTTTTACCCGATTTCTTTTCTGTTTTTGCGGGCTCCTTTTTGGCCGGAGCTTCCGGACGAAGCGAAATCTGGCGGCCGTTGACCGACCATCCGATCCCGTTGTCCGTAAACACCTGGTTGAGCACATCGGCCAGGGGCTTCTGAACGGCGTTGACCGTCACCTTGCGGTTCAGGTCCAGCACTCCGCTCTGATAGAAGAAAATCATATTCGATTCCTTCTCGATTATCTTTATCGCCTCGCTGACCGGTCGGTTGTCGACTTTCACCGTGACGAGCTGGTCCTGTGCGCTCAGGCACACGAGGCTCCCCGCAGCGACGAGCAACAAGGCGGCAAACCATCGGCGGCATTCCGCGACGGATTTTTTGACAAGCTGATTCATTAGCAGGAAAATATGTGATTCATGATTCGTCCCGGCCATTCTGCAGCGCGGGCTTCAGCGCCGGTCGGGTGTGTTAAGGTTTCGATTTAAAAATCTGATCCGGTAGGTCGGTTCGATTCGCAATCTGTTGTGTTGTCAGTAAGGTCGGTAGATTATGCAGGATTATGCAGGGTCGGTCCCCTTTGCTTTCTTGGCGGCTACTTTTACTGTGTCGCCGCTGCGTTCAAAGTTGACTGGTACGGAAAAACTGATGGCAGAGAGCACGTCGGAGGGGTTCTCCGCCAGCGACAGGCGGCCCGATACGTGCATGCGGCTGATGTCGCATCCGATGTCGAATTTCAGGCCGTAGTATGTCTGGAGTCTGCGGAACACTGACGTGAGCGATTCGTTGTCATAGACAAGCTCGTTGCGAATCCAGCTGATGTAGCTTTCCACATTCACCCGCTCCGCTGCTGTCAGAGCTTCGCCGTTGGCCGAAATCTTCTGCCCCGGGCTTATGCGGCGGTGGGCCGTTGCGGTCGACACGTCGACGCTGCCGTCAACAAGCACCACGCTGGGCTGCTCCCCCTCATAGGCGAAGACATTGAATTTCGTGCCGAGCACTTTCACATCGATATTGCCCGTGCGGACAATGAATGGACGGTCCTTGTCGTGGGCCACCTCCAGATAGGCTTCGCCCTCCACGTAGATCTCGCGGTTGCCCGTGCCGAAATGCAGCGGGTACACCACTCGGGTGCCCGAGTTTACATAGATGGCTGTGCCGTCGCTCAGACGCAGGCGCGTGCGCTTGCCGTGAGGCACCACTACCTGGTTGTAGCGTACTGTGAAGTCGTTCGTTCGGTTCTCGATTGTGTCCCGGTCAACGATAATCTTGCCCGAGGTCGTATAGTCTATCTGCGATTCTTCGCTGCCGATATTCATCTCCGATGCGTCGGCCATGATCAGGCGCACATCTTTCGATTCCGCAGCAGCCGCCGGCTTCTGCCTGAGCGCGTAAAGCTCGATGTTGGAGGGTTCGCGTTCGGGATTCCAATTGACGGTTGTGACAAGGAACACCACTGCGCAAGCTGCCGCCACTGCTGTGGCAGCGCCCCATATCCATGTGCGCCTGCGACGCGCTGTGGCCGCCGTCAGATCCACCTGCCATAGCCTGTCGATCTGCTCTTCGGTAAGCCGCATGTCGCTCTTGCCAAGGAGTTCGAGTAAACGTTTGAGTGCTACTGCTAACTTAGTCATAATCGTTCGGTTTTCTTGCCCTCTCAAGATGCAGTGAATATAAACAGCGGCAACCTCCGGCCGACACGTCGACCACCCGGCCGCCGCTGTTCATAATCTACTTACCTATAACAATTTGAGTCCCTTAGATGAATTTTGATAAACTTTTCGTAGTTGAACCAAATAACTTACTTCCTATATTACTTTATCTTATTTCCGTGAGGATTATTCCACGGGCTGGCCGTTGTGGCGGACCACATGCTTGAGGTAAAGCTCAGCACACGATACGCGCTCGCAGTAGGCGAATGCCTGAGGATATGCGTAGGGTATGAATACCACCTTCACGTAGCGGGTCTTAACCGGATTAGCCTCCATATCGGCCTCAGTGAAGTCGCTGCTGTATTTTACAAAGCCATCAATAGTGTTGTTGGATCCTACTTCGCCGATCTTGGTCCATGTTACGGTCTGGTCGATAGCGAAGATCTTGTCCATCAGAGCCTTTGACTCGTCGGCCTTGCCATCGATGCCGTTGCCGTTGACAAACATGTTGTTGAGGTCATCTTCGGTGAAGCCTTCGGCTTTGAGCTCTGCTGCGTCGGTTGCATAGAATTCAACACGTTCGAATGTCGTATCGCCGAAGCCTGCGGTCATGGCGGCCACACCTGCGAGCCACTGGGTCTTGCCAAGGTCGATTACAGCCAGTGCGGTGGTGTAAGGAGCTTCCCAGGGCACCTGATAGTCGGGTGCCATGCTGGTACCCTTCACAATCTGGTGCGACAGCCAGCAGTTGTTGAGCTGATGGTCGGAAGAGCCTTCCACGGGCAGACCGTCCCAAAGAGCGTCGATCTGAGCGTCTAAGCCCCAGAAGTTGTTGCAGGGAGTGGTATACAGAGCCTTCCAGTTGGTCTTGGAAAGTTCGGCGATGGTGAAGCCGTGTTCGTCTTCGCTCGGGTTGCCGCCGTTGATGTCGTCGCCGGTGGTCCAGTCGCCGACCACTACGTTGCCGCCCAGCTGTACGCCCTCTTTGTCAACCGACAGGTTGATGGTCAGGGCTTCGCCCGACTTGAGGCTCAGCTTGTCGTAGCTCCATTTGTAGGCCACGCCGGCTGCGTTGAAGGCGATGCTGATGGTGTTCTGGTCCTGAGGGATCGAGATGAATTCGTAGGTAGCCAGGCGCTTCTCTGCGTCGTGGTCGAATTCGAAGGGCTTGATGACTTCGTCAGCACCGTTGGCGTTGAGGAAGAGGTCGCTGCCGGGCTGGCCGCCGCCCCATGTGGCGAGGTTGAAGATAGCGTCAACCTTCATGCCGCTTACCGTCAGGTTAGTGATGGGGTTGGCGCCTTCAGCAGCGTAAGCTTCGGGATATGTGATTTTTACAAATACCTTGCTGAGCATATGGTTCATGGTCACCATCAGCTTGCCGTCGACCATGTCGTTGGCGGGCACGTAGGCGCCGTTCTTCATAGCTATGAAGTCTGATGATTGCACGGCGTCGGCTGTCGACTGGTCGGTAGCCACTTTGACGTCGATCTGCGACTGGGCGTTGACCTCGTCGGTGCGGTAGGGTGCGTAGGCGATTACGCAGTGGGCTGCGTTGCGGTTCGACCAATACATAGTGCCGTCGGTGGTCCAGCCTTCGAGCGGGCCGCCGGTCATGCGCTTGTTGTTGTAGGTGTAATCAGCGTTATCGCTCTGGATGATAAGGCCGAATTCGCGCAGGGTCTCGGTGGTGTAGCCGGCGCGGGCTTTCACACGGGCACGGAAATTGCCCATTTCGGTTGCAACGATGATTTCGTTTTGCGGATCGGCGGCGCCGATGAGTTCTTCCTCATTGGAGCATGAGCTGAACAGCGTCAGTGCAAGTGCCGGAAGAAGCAGAAGGTTTTTCTTCATGGTTATGATAGTGATTGTTTATTTTGCAGAGCGGCCTCTGCGGATAAAGGATTGATAATTCGGGTTTGGTTAATTCTATGACGACAAATGAAATCCTTTCTACTCAATTTTTGAAATTTTTAGTGAAAAAAAGTTTTAAATGCCGTTTTAAATGCCGTCGCACCCTCGGATGCGACGGCATTTTGGGGGATTAGAGATTTTTGGTCACGCGGTTGAGATAAATCTCGGCGCAGGATACGCGCTCGGCATAATCCGGGCGTCCCTGAGGATAAGCGAAGGGATGGAATACCACCTTCACGAAGCGCGTATTCACCGGATTGTCAAAGATCTGCTTGTCGGTCAGGTCGGTTGAGTATTTCACTCCCGGCTCGAAGCTGCCGTTGCTCGACACTTCGGCGAATTTCTTCCATCCGAGCGTCTCGTCGATGGCGAAATCTTTGTCCATCAGCGCTTTGATGGCATCAGCATTGCCGTCTATGTCGCCGCCGTCCACGAACATATTGTTTTTGTCCTCATCCGTCAGCGAGGAGGTGTCGATCGTCTCGGCGTCGGTGTAGTAGAATTCCACACGGTCGAAGGTGGTGTCGCCATAGCCTGCGGTGCGGGCGGCTGCCCCCGAGAGGAGCTGCTTCTCGCCCAGGTCAATCACTGCCATGGCCGTGGTATAAGGAGCATCATAAGGCACCTGATAGTTCTCGCCCAAGTTGGTGGAGGTACCTTTTACAACCTGATGCGACATCCACGATGTTTTGTTGCGGGCTGCGTTATCGGCGAAATCCTCGGCGCCGTCCCAGAGCAGTCTGATAGGCTCTACGCCGTCTTCATAGCCCCAGAAACGGTTGCAGGGCGAAGCATAGACAGGCTGCCAGTTGGTCTTGTCCACTGTGCCGCGCTCATAACGGTCTACTGCCGGAGTCTCGATGGCTACGTCTACGCCATTGACTTTGGTCACATGGTCCATGTAGATTTCGGCGCAGGATACGCGCTCGGCATAAGCGAAGGACTGCGGGTGTTCGTAAGGCACGAATACTATCTTCACAAAGCGGGTCTTGACGGGTTTGCTGTCAAGCTCATAGGTAGAGAAGTGATTGTTGTATGTCTTCCAGGGCGTCACATCGTCGCATGTCGACATTTCAGCCACTTTCACCCAGCCTACCTGATCGTCTATGGCGAACATCTTGTCCATCAGAGTCTTGATGGCCTCTCCGTTTGCATCGATGTCATTACCGTTTACAAACATATTTTTGCGGTCGGCTTCGTCGAAGCTGTTGGTATTGATCTCGGTAGCATCGGTGGCATAGAATTCCACGCGTTTGAAGGTGGTGTCGCCGTAGCCGGCGGTCATGGCGCCGAAGTTGGAGATCCATTCGGTCTGGCCAAGGTCGACCACAACGAATGATGTGAGGTATTTACCCTCTACCGGCATCGTGTGCTCGCCTTTGGAGTCTACGACAACCTGATTGGAGAGCCAGCAGTTGCCTTTGTCGGTATCCATATTGAATTCGCCGTCGGCAGCGGGCAGGCCGTCCCAAAGAGCCGAGGGAACTGATGTAGTACCCCAGTAGTTGTTGCAGTTGGTGGCGTAGAGAGCGTTCCATTTCGATTTGTCGAGCGGAGCGGTCTCGTAGGTGGTGCCTGCAGGAGCGGTCACATCGACAGGCTCACCGTCTACTTCCGTCACATGATTGAGAAAAATTTCGGCGCAGGATACGCGCTCGGCATAATTGTTGAAACTCTGCGGATATGCGTAGGGTACGAACACCATCTTTACGTAGCGGGTCTTGATGGGGTTATTTTCGAGTTCGTCTTCGGTGAATTTTCTGATGTATTCTCTTCCGGCGTCGAATACCTCGTTGCCGTGATTATCTCTGGATTTCACTTCGCCGAATTTCTTCCATACCACGGTCTTGTCGACTGCGAAACATTTGTCCATCAGCGCCTTGACGCCGTTAGCGTTACCTTCGAGATCCATGCTGCCGACATTCATATTTTTGAGGTCGGCTTCAGTGAAGCGCTCGGTGATAATATTCTGAGCGTCGGTGTAGTAGAATTCCACCCGGTCGAAAGTGGTATCGTTGAAGCCGGCTGTACATGCGCCGAACGATGAAATCCATTCAAACTTGCCGAGGTCGACCACAGCGAAAACTTCAGTGTAAGGAGCATCCCAGGGCACCTGATAGTTCGCATCTTTACCGGTTCCTTTTACAACTTCGTGCGACACCCAGCTGTGGTTGAAATCAAGGGCACCGTCCCAAAGGGAGGTGACCACTGCGGCCTTAGCCCAGCAGTGGTTGCTGGGAGAGGAATATACGGGCTTCCAGTTCGTCTTGTCGATAGGAGAGGTGGTAAATCTCGACAGGCGTGCCGGCTTGAGGGTTTCCACACCCACACGCACGATGTCTGACGAATTGAAGGTGAAGGTGCCCACCGACGTCTTGACGTCGACGCGAGTAATATCCGCCACCACATATGTAGCTGACACACCGACCAATGCGGCTGCCAGAGCGATTTTTATTTTATTGAAATTCATGATAGTTAGCGTTAAAATAGATTACTCGCCCGGAGTGGCAACGTAGAATTCAAAAATTTTGGTGCGGTCCGCGGCGTTAGCGACATCGTGACCGAAGGGAGTCACGTTGAGCTTGATGTAGCGGGCACGAGTCCCTTTCTGCCTGTCGGAGAGCTGATAGAAGTAGCGGCCTACGTGTTCTGCCGTGCAGGTGGACACGGAGATAGCCCCCAGGCGAGTCCATGCCACCTTTTTGTCGGCCTCCTTGATTTTGTTGTGGACAGGTACATAGGCAGAGATGTTCTTGTCATCATTTATGCCAATTCCATTCATTAAATTTCTCTCAGTTTCGGTGAGCTGGGGATCTTCTATGGTGGTGGAGCAGTAGAAGTCTACGGCTGCGGGCATCACATCATAATATCCCATGTTTTCCAGACTGCCAGCCAGTATGCCGACGGCTGCAAGCTCTACTTCCTCGCCGAGGTCGATCACTACGAAGGGGTTGCCTAAGTTGTAGCTGTTGGCAAAGCCGTCATTGATATAGCCCATCCAGCCGTCGCCGTTTTCCGCGCCGTCAATCATCTTTGCGTAAGGGCCGTAACCCATGGCGATAGTGCCGTAGGCGATTTTCCAATTGCTCTTGTCGGTCAGATGGTTGCGCACTGGAGCTTCCGAGGGGTCGTTTGTAAGCGAGTGCTCGATGGTGACGCCTTCGGCAGCTTCGATGATAGTGCGCGTAAGGGCATCCTCACCCGAATATATTACGTAGCAGGTGGTCGCCTGGTCGTCGGCAGCCATAGCCGGAGCCACACAGGCTGCTGCGCATGCCATTGCCATGGCAGATTTAAGTAAAGTATTGAAGTTCATTATTTTACAAATTTAAAGGTTGATGCCGACGACTGGAGTACATAGACGCCTGCCGAGAGCGACTCGATGGATACTGTCACGCTGCCGGATGCATCCGCCTGCGCTGCGGCCACCTGACGGCCGTCGAGGGTGTAGACGGTTACAGCCGACCCTGCCTCAAGCCCTACGGCCTGCACTGCCGTGCGCGTCAGGGTGAACAGGTTGGCCTGCTTGCCGCTCACGTCGGTGATGCCGGAAGGCGTGTCGGCGGTTTGGTAGTAGACGTGTTTGAACTCCGAAAGCGGGAACTGTATCTCATGCCCTTCGTTGAAGTTCACTTTCACTGCGTCTGCTGTCAGACTGATGACTGGCTTTTCTACAATAAAGAAGTTGGTCTCGCTGTTGTCGTTTTTTACGACTGTCATCACATTCGAATGCGGTGTTTTGCAAAATCCCGTCAGGGCTGATGCGCACACCAGAAATGTGGCCGCAATTCTGCGGAGCATGTGTTTTTGTTTAAACATTTGATATGGATTGATTTAGGTTGATATTGCGTATAGTGAGTATAATGTATAGGTAGCTGATATTGCTGATTTAAGGACGGGCGTGTGTCGCCGGGTTTTCTTCTTATGACGACACCGCCCATCCTGTACTACTCATTTTTTTAGTTAATTTTCCGGGAAAAATTTCCGATTTTTTTCAGATTCCTTAAAATCTTGCGTCAGGGCATCTGAATCGCCATCAGCTGATTGGCTTCGAGCGTCAGTGTGATAGCCCCGTCGGCCACTTCGATGCGCTGCCCGGCGCCAAGGCCGTCCCGGGTCACGGGATAGGCCGTCACATACGTGGCCGAAGCCCAGTCTGACGGCAGCTTCCATGTGCGGCCGCTGTAGCCCTCCTCGGAATATGCCATGATTTCCTTATGGTCGGTGATCCACGGCATCGGGAAGAAGATATTGTTGCCGTCGCGGAGCGTCACTCCGTTCTGGGTGATGGTCTTGGAGCTGCTGCTGTAGGTGGCGGTAAGCCCGTCGGAATATCTGACGGTCTGAGTCTTCGATGTCGAGTAGCCGCTCTCGGTGTAGTCCTCCACCTTGTGGCGGTTGAGATACATATACGGCACAGTGGTCAGGGCGATCCCATTCTTGGCTCTGTCGAACGAGGCGTTGAAGTCTTTGGCTACTGACAGATAGTTGAAGTCGTCCTCAGCCTGATAGTTGCTGCCGAAGAGGAAATCCTCAGCGGCCCAGACGCCTTCGCCGAATTTGCCCGACATACCGCCGGCGATGAGCGAGGCGGGGAGGACTTTGCGCTTGGTGCAGTCGATGTCGAGCCACCATGTGGCCGGGCTGAGGCCGTACATGGCGTCGTTGCGGTTGCCGTTCTCAAGGAATTCCACCGTCACGTCCACGCCGTGGTTGCGAAGCAGCCTGAGCACCTTGCGCATCGTGGCTTCGCCCTGATCGACGGTCAGATTATGGTAAGCGCTCTGGCGCGCATAGAAGGCGTCGATCTGGAGCGTATGGGTGAGGTCGAGGCGCACCAGCTCGTAAAGCTCCTGAAGGCGCTTGTGGAGCAGTCCGGTCTCCCACTCCTTGGTGAGGTTGACGTTGTAGAGCGGCAGCCCGTTGAGCTCGCCTACGGTATAGAGCGAGCCGTCGGCATTCTTGCAGATCAGGTCGCGGCTGAGGTATTCCTGCCAGAGCGGCGAATTTTCGTAGGCGTCGTGGATGGTCACATGCACGCTGACGGTGGTGTTGTATTTCTCGGCCTGCGCCTGAAGCCAGTAGAAGCTCTGGCGGGCTGTGGCGTCCTCAGGGCGCTTCAGCGCCGGGTTGAACTCATGGAAGGCGGGATATTTGCAGTCGTGGCCTTCATACTGCCAGCCCACAAGGTAGACCACCTTATGGATGCCGCGGCTCAGGGCGTCGATCCCCTTGATCACGTCGAGCGCCTCGGCAAAGTTAAGTGCCACTCTGGAGCCTCCGTTGCCGTCGGGCAGAGCCATGAAGAGCTTCATCATCATCGACTGGGAATAGTCGTGCATATACGGGCGCTCGGGAGCCATGGTTTGGGAGTAATCGTAGACAGCGTCGGAAGGGTTGTCGCTCCAGCTCTCCTTAGGCTCCGTAATCTCCTGACCGTCGACAGCCGTGACGTGGGTCAGCGAAATTTCGGCGCACGATACGCGCTCGGCATAGTCGAAGGCCTGGGGATATTCGTAAGGCACGAATACCACCTTGACAAAGCGGGCCTTAACCGGAGCATCGCGCAGGGCGCGGTCGGAGAGCGTCATGCCGTACTCCTGCCATGCCGCTGGGTTCCCCTCGGATTCCACTTCGGCAAATTTCTTCCAGCTGACCTTGCTGTCCACGGCGAAAATCTTATCCATCAGGGCCTTGGTGGCGGTGACGTCATTGTCGATTTCCCGGCCGTTGACCAGCATGTTGCGGCGGTCGGTGGCGGTGAACGACGAAACGTCGATGTCGGTGGCGTCGGTGTAGTAGAATTCCACGCGCTTGAAAGATGTGTCGCCATAGCCCGCGGTGATGGCGCTGGCTCCGGAGAGCCACTGCTTCTGCCCGAGGTCGATCACGGTGAATGCCTGGGTATAAGGCGCCTCCCAGGGCACCTCGTAGCCGTCCTTCATGTTGACTCCCTTCACAATCTGGTGCGACAGCCAGCAATGGTTGAGCTGAGGCGGGATTTCGCCGCTGACGGGGATGGAGGGCAGGCCGTCCCAGAGCGCTGATGCCTGAGCGTCATGCCCCCAGAAATCGTTGCACGGGGTGGAGTAGAGCGAGCGCCACGTGGATTTGTCGACTGCCGAGCGCGTGTATTTGTCGGTGGCAGGCGAAACGTCTTTCCCATCCACGGAGGCCACGCGGTCGAGGTAAAGTTCGGCGCAGGATACGCGTTCGCAGTAGGCGCTGCTCTGCGGATATTCGTAAGGGATAAATACCACCTTGACAAATCGGGTCTTGACGGGGTTGCTGTCGAGCTGAGAGTTGGAGAAAGTGGTCTTGTAAGTGGTCCACGACTGGAAGTTACCTTTGCTGTCTACTTCGCCGAACTTCCTCCAGCTGACTTTGCCGTCTACGGCGAAAATCTTATCCATCAGGGCTTTGGTGGCGTCGGCGTCATTGTCGATTCCGGTGCCGTTGACCAGCATGTTGTCGCGGTCGGCCTGGGTGAACGATGAAGTGTCGATGTCGGTGGCGTCGGTGCAGTAGAATTCCACGCGCTTGAAGGTCGTGTCGCCGTAGCCGCCGGTGCGGGCGCCGAACGAGGAGATCCATTCCTCATGTCCCAGGTCGATTACGGCAAAGGCCTGGGTGTAGGGTGCATCCCAGGGCACCTGATATTCCGGCCCCTTGCTGACTCCCTTTACGATCTGGTGCGACAGCCAGCAATTGTTCAGGTCGGCAGGAGCCTGTGTGCCGCCGACGTTGTCCCAGAGCGCGTCGATCTGAGCATCGTAGCCCCAGTGGACGTTGCAGGGGGTGGTGTAAAGCGCCTGCCAGGTAGATTTGTCGATAGTTTCGGTGGAGTATTTGCCGTCGTAGACCGGAGCCACCGGCTGACCTTCGAATTTGGTCACATGGCCCAGATAAAGCTCGGCGCATGATACGCGCTCGGCATAGTCGCCGCGGTTCTGCGGATATGCGTAGGGGTGGAATACCACCTTGACATAGCGAGTCTTGACGGGCCGGTTGTCCAGATCGTCGGTGGAGAAGGCGTGCTCGTAGGTCTTCCACGGGGTGAAGTCGCCGTTGGTGTTTACCTCGCCGAATTTTTTCCACTGGATGCCGTGATCCACCGAGAAGGTCTTGTTCATCAGGGCCTTGACGGCGTCGACATTGAGCGTGGACGCGTCGAGGTCGCCGCCGATACCGCTGCCGTTGACAAACATGTTGTTGCGGTCTTCATCGCTAAATGTTTCGGTATCAATCGAGTAGGCGTCGGTGTAGTAGAACTCCACACGCTCGAAGGTGGTATCGCCCCAGCCGGCGGTACGGGCGCCGAACGACGATATCCATTCGAACTGGCCGAGGTCGATCACGGCAAATGCCTGGGTGTAAGGCGCTTCCCAAGGCACCTCGTAGGCATCACCTTTTCCGGTTCCCTTCACAATCTGGTGCGACAGCCAGCTGTTTTTCAGGCCGTCGGGAGCGCTTTCACCCTCCACGCCGTCCCAAAGGGCGGACGGGACGGAGGCAGTGCTCCAGCAGTTGTTGCAGGGGGAGGCGTAGACGGCCGTCCAGCCCGACTTGTCGAGCGCGGCGGTGGTGTATCTCTCCCGTTTGTTGACCTTTATGGTCTCCACGGTGATTTTTGCCACATCGCGGTGGTTGAATGTGAACACTTCGCCGCCCGGAATCTTGATGTCCAGGCGGGTGTCGGCGGAGCCGGTGATGTCTGCCAGAGTAGCGATTGCTCCGAACGACGCCGCAAGTACGGCCATGGGGAGCGCTTTTTGTATGTTGAGCTGCATAGGAATGAATCGGGTTACAAGATTTTGCCGTCTTTTACGCTGACGGTATATGTGCCTGACCCGTAGGTCTTTGTTTCGTATTTGCCGTTGCCCGTGGGGATGCAGACGTCGGCTGTGGTGTTGGCCGGGATGGTGAAAGTCCAGCTAAACAGTCCGTTACGGTTGGTCCAGGCGCTCCCGACGGGGCCGTAGACGCTCCGGTAGCTTGCCGATACGCTTTCAAGCCCTTCAGGCACTACTGGCTTAAGCATCAGATGCTTGTAGCCGTGGCTCCCCTCAGCGTTGTTTATTCCGGCCAGGTAGGCGTATTCCCAGATCAGAAGGTCGCCGAGGAGCATCACATGGTTGCCCGAATTCATGTCGGGGGCGGCGGTGTTGCCGTTCCAGAGCTCCCAGATGGTAGTGGCGCCCTGGTCGGCCATATAGCCCCACGAGGGGTAGTCGCGGTTGGTGGCCAGCTTCAGGGCCAGGTCGGTGCGGCCGTTTTCGGTGAGTCCGCGCATCAGATGCTGGATCCCCATCACTCCTACGCTCACATGACCTTTGAAATCGCCCATGGTCTTGTCGACGATGTTCTGCATCACCTTATGCTCATATCCCTGTGGCACCATGCCGAAGCGCAGGGGGAGCAGATTGGAGGTGACGGTATTGTTGGCATACTGAGCCGTAGCCTCGTTGAAAAACCGGCGGTTGAAGGCGTCGCGCACCTTTACGGCTTCGGCTTCCAGAGTCCCGGCGTCGGCATCCTTACCGGCGATGCGCGCGAATTTTGCCAGCAGCTTCGACAGGTAATAGCGGTGGGAGGTGGCGAGCAGGGCGCCGTCGGTAGTACGTGTGGAATCTTTCGAATGAATCAGCCACTTGTTCTCGGGAGGGAGACACCAGTCGCCGTATTCGTCGCGCTCGATGATGTAGTCCTTCTCGTATACGGCACACATGTGGTCGAACCATCGCTTCATGGCCGGATAATGTCTGAGGATAGGCTCAGAGTCGCCATACTGCTGATATATCATGTCGGCCACGGTGAGAAACGCCGCGGGCCAGGTCATATTGTCGGAGTTGACATCCCAGTAGAGCGGAGCGATATCGGGGATGCTCCCGTTGGCCATCTGCACCGATTCGATATCGTCGAGCCATTTGGTGTAGAGTAGATGGTTGCCGAAGGGGAAGGCTTCGCCGTAGGCTCCCGTGGTGCGGTCGCCGAGCCATCCCATGCGCTCGTCGCGCTGCGGGCAGTCGGTGGGCATGCCGCAGTAGTTGCTGCGTATTCCCCAGAATGCGTTGCGGTAGATCTGATTGATAGTCGGGTCGGAGGTGGAAAATTCGCCGGTGGTGGGCATGTCGTCGTAAACCACCATCCCCCAGAATTCATTGGGCGAGGCCTGATAGTTGAGCCCTTCGATCTCCACATAGCGGAAGCCGTGGTAGGTGAAGCGCGGCTCCCACCTCTGCTCGCCCCATTCGGCCAGGCGGTAGGTGTCGGCGGGTTTGGCCGAGCGCAGATTGGTCACATACAGGGTGCTGTCGGGGTTGAGGGTCTCGGAGTAGCGTACCTTGATCTCCTTACTGTTGATGCCGCCGCGGAATTTGCAGCGCAGCCAGCCGACCATGTTCTGCCCCATGTCGATGACGAACACACCGGGGCGCGTCTCGAACATGCGCTTGGGGGTGATGATGTCTTTAATCTTCAGCGATGGGTTCATCTGAGGCTCCAGGCGGCCGCCGGGGGAGCCGGTCAGCGGAGCGGCCATCCAGGTCGAGTCGTTGTAGCCGTTGCAGTTCCAGCCGTCCATCTCCATGGTGGCGTCGTAGATTTCGCCGTCGTAGATGCTGGCGGCGCGTACGGGCCCCTGGTCGGTCAGACGCCAGCTGCCGTCGCTGACCACACTCTGGCGCGCGCCGTCTTTGTAGACTATCTCCAGGCGGCTGAGCATGCGCGGATAGCCGAACGAGCGGTTGGAGGGCATGCGCTCGGGCATGTAGCGGCCGTTGGAGAGCGTCACTCCGATGGTGTTGCGCCCGCGCTTCAGCAGCGCTGTCACGTCGTGGGCGTTGTAGCGCACGAGCTTGTTGAACATGGTGGGCATCTGCAGGAGCACCTCGTCGGTGACGTTCTGCCCGTTGAGCGAGGCCTCATACAGGCCCAGACCCACGATGTAGAGCGTGGCATAATCCACCTCTTTATCTTCCGTGGCGAACTCCTTGCGCAGATAGCGTGCCGGCACGGCCTCGGCGGGGTTGTCTCCCTTGAGCTTTCCGCCCAGCCATTCGGCGCCCCATCTCATCTCGCCGCCGGGGATGCCGGTCTGAAACATTTCAGCCTCGGAAGTGGCCGTCTGGCCGTGGTTGTCGCTGACGGTGACGGTCCACCGGTAGCGCGTCATGGGCTGCAGAGCCTTCCCGGCGTAGGGGATATAGACCGACTGCTCCGATGTTACTTCGCCCGAGTCCCATACGGGGCCGTTGGCGTCGCTGACGCGGATGCGGTAGGTGTTCTGGAGTGTATTTTGCCGGTCGGAATCGAGTTTCCAGCTGAAGCGCGGGGCCTGAGCCTCGACGCAAAGCGGCCGCCGGGCCATCTCGGTGGTCAGATCGTTCACTTCAAGCTTGGCTGCCGCCTGCATTGTCGCCAGACTTATCAGCCCGATAGAAGCTACTCTTAACAGGTTCATGTTTCAGACAATATATTGGATTTTTAAAATTCTTTCACGCAGTTAAAACTCTTTTACGCAGGGCTTGCCGTCGAGCCATGCCATCATATTCATTACCAGGAAGTTCCAGTTCTGAAATCCCCGGTTGAGCATCGGCTCGCCGCTCACGGGGTCGTAATATTCATGCAGGGCACCGAACCGCTCGTAATCGCGGCCGAGGAGCAAGACGGTCTTCTCGGCCAGCTCGCGGGCTTCATCCTCGTAGCCGTAGTCCACGAGGCTGCGCCATACGAAGTAGTTGGCGCAGGTCCAGATCGGGCCGAGCCACGACGAAGGGTTGCCGCTGGCCTTGATATTGTACATCTTTTCGGTGGGCGACAGCGTGTAAACGCCTGCCGGGGCGTGAAACAGCTTGTCGTTGCGGTAGTTACGCTCCACGATCTCCCTGGCCTGCTCCTCAGTGGCTATACCGGCCCACATGGGCAGAAAGCCGCTCCATACGCTGAAGCGCTGCAGCAGGCAGTCGTAGTCGCGCGGCGCTCCCTGATGGAGCGTAAATCCCGAATGGTCGGGCTTTTGGACCGGAAGCAGATTAAGGTCGACGCTGTAGTAGAATCCGTCGCGCGGATCCCAGCAATGCCGGTTGATGGCCTCAGCCAGCTCGCGGGCCATCCCTTCGTAGTCAGCGGCGGCTGATGTCATGCCCAGACACTCGCTGATGTAGACCATGGCTTTGAGCTCGCGATACATCAGAGCGTTGAGAAAGACAGAGCCGGAACTCTCCTCCGGGCGGTAGAAGGTCGAGGGGTCGTTGTCGACTCCGATCATCTCATCGTTTTCCCAGTAGAGCAGCCCCGTGGCCTTATGGCGGTGGAAGGTCATGTATCTGTTGACGAAAGCGGCGAGCTTTGCAAAGTCTTCGCGCAGCCATTCGGCGTCGCCGTCCATGTTTCTGACGATAAATGCCGCATGCTGAGCCAGGCAGGGCTTGTGCATGTTGTTCTTGTAAGTGTTGCGTGAGCGGAGCATCTCGTCGCGCGAGGGGGAAGAGGCGGAAATGAGGATGGGGACATATCCGTCGAATCCTCCGTAGCTTAACGAGTTGAGCACACACCCCTGCTCATATTTCAGCGCTTCTTTGCGGTCGGCTTTTGAGCCGTAATCCTGCAGAATCTGGCGCAGGGCCACGCTGGTGAGCCATGAGTCCCAGTCCCATAAATCGTTGAGATAGGCTGCGCTGCCGGGCACGATAAAGGGGTATCTGAGCGAACCGGCAGGCTCGCGGTACATCTTCTTAAGGTTGGTGCTGATGCTGTCGCGGCAGATTTTCTTATACTTTTCAAGGTTGGCTGCAGTGCGCTCGGGCATCGCACCCGCAAGGCTCAGGCAGGCTGAAAGGGTCAGCGCAGTACAGATAAAGATGCGTTTAAAGGGTTTTAGCGTGGTGTTCATAAGGTGATGAATCAGTGAGAATAGTCAGGCAATTCGCCCTTTCGGGCGCGGCTGGACGGGGAGGCTTATTCTCCGTAGAGATATTTATATGCCGCGAGATATGTGCCGGCAGTCCAGCCGAGGAATTCGCCCGAAAGGTCATATTCATGGTGGGCTTCGTGGTTCCCCTGCAGGGCGTTGTGCTTCTCCCAGAGGCGGCGGGTGGCGCCGAAGATGTCAGTCTGAACGTCGACATACTTGCGGGCTATGCGTGCGGCTTCCGCGGGATATCCGGCGCGGTCAAGTCCGGCGAATGCTGCATAATGGAGCGGGGCCCAGCCATTGGGGGCGTCCCATTGGGCGAAAGGCTCCTCGCCGGGGCGAAGCTCACAGGTAAGGATACCGTAGGCAGTCTCCAGACGTGGCAGAGATTCCACCACTCTGGCTGCGCTCTCAGCTGAGGCGGCTCCCTGCCATAGCGGCCAGAAGACAGCGGCGCTGTATACGTCAGAACGACAATCGTTTACGTAGTCATAGTCGAAATACAGATCCGTAGCGGGGTCGATCATCGTGCTGTCCATCAGCGCCTTGCGCTTTGCGGCCTTGGCTTCCCAGCCCCCGGCCCCTTCGCGGCGGAGGATGCGGATGAAGTCGGCCATATTGCGCTCATAGCCGTAAAGGATGGCGTTGAGGTCTACGGGGTTGAAGTCCATGCAACGGCCTTTGAATCGCGGATTGAAGTCCCAGCCCGATTCGGCCTCGGCCAGCAGATGGGCGCCTAAGGTCTTCCGGGCTTCGTCGCTGAGCGTGGACGGATCGATGCGCACACGCTGCGCAATCTCTTTGCAGAAATCTATCAGCTCGGCGTCGGTGGCGCTGTGACCGTAGCGGTTAAGCCCGTTGGGGGCGAGTCGGTTGGTCATCCAGTAGGTGTATTCCTTCTCCAGGCGCGGCATCATGCGCTCCAGGAAGAGAGTGTCGGCCGTGGCGTCGAAGTAGTCGCGCACCATCATGCAGAACAGCGGCGGCTGGGTGCGGTTGATCAGCCCTCGGCCCGTGCCGTTCGGCATGTAGCCGAGGGTGTCAATCAGCCATGCTATATCTTCTATATTGTTGAGGGCTTGGTCTTTATCGCCGATGGTGAGCAGGCCGGCATTGGTGAAATAAGTGTCCCAGTAGAACATGTCGCGGAAACCGCCGCCGCGGCAGGGGACGCTGTAGGGCTTCGGAAGCTTGAAATACCCCTCGGAGGTGATCGGGAGCACACTCTCCGGCATCGCTCCGGCTATAAACTGACGCAACTCCAATGCGCCTTGGCTCGGCTTGGCTTTCCTCTCAGCGGCCGGGGCCTGTGCTGAAGCAGGGCAGACCGCCGGGGTCCGGCCCACATAATATTCACTTTCGGCTGCGACCGAATGGCTGCCGCAGAATCCGCTGACTAATAAAGCTAAAAGTAATTTGGCAGAAATGTCTTTCATGATAATGAAGCGCGTCGGGACCGTCAGTCCCGACCGCGGATATTAGGTTATTCGACGTTAAGACTTATTTAAGAGCTTTAACATACTCACTTTTTGACCGCCTGCCGGAAAATTTTATTGGATTTTTTGTTAATTTTGCTCTCGGCAGCAAAGGACATCAGGCTGAATGACAGCAGCATTGAACACAATGTTATCATGAAAAAATTAATCCTCACCGCCCTCATCGGCGTTTTATCGCTTAATGTTATGGCACAACAGAAAATACTGCAGACCGCCGGACAGACTCAGCTCGGCGACTTCGCTCCGCAGTTTGCCGAGCTCAACGACAAGGTGCTGTTCGGTCCCGAAGTGTGGAACGACTCCACCCTCAGCCTTCACGACCGCGAGCGCTTCCAGCAGGAGATGATTTTCCCCATCGGCGAACCCAACACGGCCTATGCTCAGTATTTCGTCGGCAACAGCTATCTGGCTCCGCTGTCAGCGGCTCAGATTCCGTTCTCCAACGTCACGTTCGAACCCGGCTGCCGCAATAACTGGCACATCCACAAAGCTACCTCCGGAGGCGGCCAGATGCTTGTAGGCGTGGCAGGCCGCGGATGGTATCAGGAAGAGGGAAAACCCGCAGTGGAGATCCTTCCCGGCACCGTAATCCATATCCCTGCGAATGTGAAACACTGGCACGGCGCTGCCAAAGACAGCTGGTTCGCCCATCTGGCTTTCTCCGTGCCGGGCGAAAACACTTCGAATGAATGGCTGGAACCCGTGGACGAAGCTACCTACTTCGCCCTGTGATGAACCGCATAGGATGTGTAATTGTTAGAACCTTTGGAAATGAAACATCTTCTGATATTAATCCTTACGGTTATGATCAATGCTACGATGTCGGGCCTCAATGCCAAGGCTCGCGAAGTAATCAAACTCAACGAGCCCGATATGTCGCGGCCCGTAACCATGATGCAGGCGTTCGCCCAGCGTCATTCCGAGAGAGCGTTTGCTCCCGAAATGCTCACGGATCAAGACTTGTCCGACCTCCTGTGGGCCGCTGACGGCATCAACCGCCCCGACGGTCACCGCACCGCTCCCTCGGGCATGAACGCCCACGACGTCGACATATATCTGCTCACCGCCGAAGGCGCGTATCTCTTCAATCCGGCGGAGAAATGCCTGACGCTCGTGGCCGAAGGCGACCACCGCGCCCTCATCCGCGGACCGCAACCTGATTTCCCGCTTCCCGCTGTGGCCTTCGTAATGACCACGACCCCTTCGCGCTTCAATTTCCCCGACGCTCATCTGGCTGAAGTGATGGGCAATGTCGATGCCGGCATCATATCGCAAAATATAAGCCTCTTCTGCGGCGGCGCAGGTCTGGCCAACGTGCCGCGCGTCTCGATGGACTATCCCGGCCTCGCCGCGCTCCTGCGCCTCCCGGCCGGCACCACCCCCGTAATCAACAACTGCGTCGGCTACCCCGCCCGCTAACAACCTCCATACTGTAAGCCCCGGTTCTCATCTATTATTCTAAGCAATATTAGTCGGTACCGGGGCTTGCTGTCTCCGGCGATGGCTCTGTCAGGGGTAAGCCTTTATCGCACTGGTAAATAGCGCCGGGGTGCTTTTGTTGGCGAAAGACTGTTCGGTAATTTGGCGCGGTTTTGTTCGGTAATTTGGCGCGACTTTGTTCGGGAGTCTCGAAATATTTCTCTATTTTGATGCGGTGGCCCTGCGATGGATCTGTTTTATTTGCATTTGTGATATAAATGTATTTGTTTTGCATACAAAAGAAAGTTATTATGGATATAACAATACAAAAAAAGGCACAGAGCTTCCGCTTGCCGGTAGATTTAATTGAACGTCTGAAAATGATGGCCAAGCGTCAGAATCGCAGTCTTAACAATTTCGTTGAGTGCGCATTGCTCGATATAGCTTATAATGAACCCAATGCCGAGACTAAAGCTGCTATGGAGGAGGCTCGCTCCGGCAAATTGAGTGGGCCGCTTGATGTATCGAGTGTAGAAGCCATGTATAAGTCTATGGGCTTATGAAGCCGAAAACACTATAGGCGTCTTACGTCTTGGATCTCATTCGGAACTATTCGGATAAACAAAATGCAAGCCGGGGCTTCGGCTGATTCCCGGCGGCATAATATGCAAAAAGAGAGCTAAGTCAAACGGCTTAACTCTCTGATTTTATTTGGGATGTCTCCGGATGTCAGTTCATCGGGCGGAGGTTAGGGGCGGGGGAGGGAGCCTTCGCGGGAGAGGATGGCCCGGAGGTCGGATTCGTATTGCCCGGCGTTCTTGAACTGGATGGCGTGGAGGCCGAAGCGGCGCGCGGCCTCCACGTTTGCCTCCACGTCGTCGGTAAAGACGCTCTCATCGGGCCTCAGCGAGTAGCGGTCGCACAACAGGGCGTAAATCTCGGGTTCGGGCTTGATGATCTTGTCTTCCGACGAGATTACGCGCCCGTCGAGCAGGCTGAAGATGGGATACTTTGCCATGGTGTGGTACACTTTGCTGCACCAGTTGGAGAGGCCGTAAAGTTTGTAGCCTTCGGCTTTCTTTTCGGTCAGCAACCGGCGCATTCCGGCCACTTCGCCCAGCACGAAGTCGTTGTAATGCAGTGCGAACTGCGCTATCTCGGCGGCATACTGCGGCATGGCCTGCTGCAACTGCCCGATGATGCTGTCGAAGGGGATGTCTTCGCGGTCGAATCGCTCTGTCCATTTGTCGCCCATCAGGCGGGTGTAGAAATCGAGCGCCCGGGCGTGGGTGGAAAATATGCGGTCGATTATGAAGAAATAATCATAATCCACGAGTACTTTCCCAAAGTCAAATATCAGGTTTTTAATCATGTCTCTTGGCTTTACCTTTGCGCTTGTAGCGCGTCAGGGCGTCGTTGATGATCCATTGGAGCTGGCCGTTGACAGAGCGAAATTCATCGGCCGCCCATTTTTCAATGAGCGACATAGTCTCGGGATCGATGCGGAGCAGGAATCCCTTGTCGGCTGTCTTTTTCGGCGCGGGCATTACTGATAGAGTGTTCCGGTGTTGACTACGGGCTGTGCGGGTTCGTCAGCGCAGAGCACTACCAGCAGGTTGCTCACCATGGCAGCCTTGCGCTCTTCGTCGAGTTCGACCACTCCGTCGGCTGAGAGCTGGTTGAGCGCCATCTTGACCATCGACACCGCACCCTCTACGATCTTCTCGCGGGCGGAAATGATGGCTGAAGCCTGCTGGCGGCGCAACATCACGGCGGCGATTTCGGGTGCGTAGGCCAGATAGTTGATGCGGGCTTCCACCACTTCTATGCCGGCCATGGCCAGGCGGTCGTTGATCTTGTTTTCGAGTAGGTCGTTGATTTCGTCGCCGCCTGAACGCAGCGTTATGGCCTCGTCGCCGGGCTCCATGGCGTCGTAGGCATAATGGCCCGTCACCTCGCGCAGGGCGGCGTCGCCCTGAATGCGTACGAACGAGTTGAGCCCTTTGGTGAATCCGTTGTTTTCGGTGATTTCGCCCTGCTTGTTGACTACGGCGGTGTTGGGTGGAGTGTCCACATCAAACACAGCGCGGTAGGTGTCTTTCACTTTCCATACCAGCACCATGCCGATCATCACCGGGTTGCCGATCTTGTCGTTGACCTTGATGGGGTCGATGTCCATATTGTTGATGCGCAGCGAGATCTTCTTACGGCTCATAAAGGGGTTGACCCAGAAGAAACCCGTCTGATGAAACGTGCCGCGGTATTTGCCGAAAAATATCATTACGCGACACTGGTTGGGTTGCTGCGAGAACAGGCCGATGGTGAGGATGAGGTTGGCGACGAAGAGCACAAAGGCACCGACTGCCCCGATGGCGATGGTCGTATTGCTGGCGGCGGCGGCTGCCATGACTATGAGGAGCACCATGGCTACGACAATCAGCAGGATGAGGCCAAGCATGACGAAGCCATTCATAATAAAGCCTGTGTAGGCTTGTTCCTTGTTTTTTGATTCCATTTAAGTGATATTATTTTGATATTATTCTGATGTCGCAAATTTACTCATAAGTCTGATATCAGCAAACATTTCCCGATTTTTTTTCATTAAAGTAATAGATGAAGTTCGCAGAAATTGTGTAGCTTTGCGGACGAAGATTACCATTTACCAACCAACGAAACCTAATGAACAAGCTCAGCATATTATTTTCAGCGGCGCTGCTATCAGCTGCAATGTGCGCCTGCAGTAGCCACTCTAACGCAAATGATACAGCCGCCGACGGCGCGGCAACCGACTCCGTCGCAACCGCAGAGGAGGTGAACGCTCAGGCGTTTGCCACTGTCCCGGCGCTCTTTGCCGATTCCATAGATATACAGGGGATTAAAGGCCGCGTAAAGATCAGCGGAGAGTATCCCGAAGGGGAGTCGCCGGCAGTCGACAGTGTGCGCCACTGGCTGGCCAACATCCTTATCAGCCAGTCGGAAAACAAGGACGCGCACCCGCAGCTTGCCGCCGGACAGTCGCTGGCCGACCAGGTAGGACGGCTGTATATGGCTGATGCCAAGGAGAATATAAAGGCTATGGAGGGTATCGGCGTAAGCTATGGCTACGAAGCCGACATCAATTTCGGCAAGGAATTTCTGACCGACAGTCTTGTGACGTATTACTGCACCAGCTATTTCTATCTCGGAGGTGCTCACGGGAGTACATCGGCTATGGCTGCCACGTTCCGCCTCGGTAACGGAGAGCAGCTTACGTTTGCCAACACTTTCCTTCCGGATGCCACTCCCAAGCTTATCGACTTGATCCGCAAGGGCCTGTGGACCCAGTATTTCAACCCCGAAGCCTCCGACGACGGCATACATTCGCTTCGCGACGCGCTGCTCATCGATCCCGACACCCTGCCGCTCCCCGCCACCGGGTTAACCTTCATGACCAAGGGGATGAACGTCACCTACCAGCAGTATGAGATCGCCTGCTACGCCGCCGGAATGCCCTCCTGCACCCTTCCGTATGCGGCCATCCGCCCGCTTATGCGCCCTGCCATGCGTCAGCTTCTCCCGAAATAAGCTCTGGTTCGCAATCAAAGACAGGGGATAGTTCGCTGATTGTTTGTGTCGGGGGCTATTCCTTGCATTTTCCCACCGGAGGCTCGGTGAGGACTATTCTGACCACATTCGTACAGGCCAGCGAGCGCTCGATGGCCGCATCGAAGTGGCTCATCTGTTTAGGCAGAAATCGCCGGCATAAAAGACGCAGGGCCTCGGTCTTTTCCTCGGGGTCTACCACTTGCTCAGCCCGGCCTATGGCTATGGCCGAATGGTAATGTTCCGTAAAATTGTTTTTCTCTTCCTCGTAGGCCGGCGTGCATTTTGACACCGCCGACAGGCTGACCGTGGGACAATGCAACAGGCAGTCGAGCTTCTCCCCCTCGAAAGCGCAGTGGAAATAGAAGGTCTGCTCATCCTTTCTGACTATGGAAAGCGGCACCCCATAGGGCGAGCCGTCGGGCCGTACCATGCTCAGAGTGACGTACGGCGCCTTGTCAAACACCTCCAGTGCCCACCGGGCATCCTTCATCCGTTGGTATTTTCGCATTTGTTTCATAGCGATATTTCTTTTTACGGCCTCAAAATTACGAAAAATCTGCGTAGGGAGCGATGCAGACAAAGGGGCAAAGTTAAATCTCGAGCGGAAGTTTTTAAAATAAATTAGCGATTTGGCAGTCAGATGGTTAAAATCCGGTTAAACACGAGCCGGATTTTAAACTCCGGGGTTTTATCTGCATCTTAGAGTTGTACGAAAATCATAAAAACAAAATCATAAAAACAACAGATACACTACTATGAAAAAGAAAATTTTGACCCTTTCGCTCGCAGCCATCGCGCTGATGGGCTTCAACGCTAAAGCTCAGGATACCGCTGCATGTCCCGAAAATATGTGCCCTCAGGCACCCTGCCCTCAGGCACCCTGTCCTGATGCTCCGAAAGGCAACTTCGGTCCGTGCGACCCTGCATGCTTCGAGGGGATTACCCTTACCGACGCCCAGAAATCGGAGTTCAAGGCTCTCAACGACAAGGTTCGTGCCGAGCGTAAAGACCGCATGAAAGCCCATCGGGCACAAAAGCAGCGTGTCGATTCGCTTGCCCGCTTAGAGCGCCGCGCCGCAAAGAAATCGTATCTCGACGGCGTGAAGTCGATTCTCACCCCCGAGCAGTATACAACTTTCCTCGAAAACTCCTATTTAAACGGAGGCGCTAAAGGAAAGCGTGGCCCGGCCTTCAAAAAGGGACGCCACCATGGCGGCCACCCCGGCTTTGGTCCCGAAGGCCGCCCCTTCGGCAAGAAATTTGACAAGAAAGCAGACAATAAATAAGCAACCTTTTCCCATAGTGTCTACAAGCGATTAAGATAGTTTTTCATAAATAGATTTAGGTTATATAGGTAATTTCAGGTTAATGAGAACTCTCAGAGGCTGCCCTTCCCACCGAAGGCGCAGCCTCTGCGGCATTCCGCCCCTCCGCCCCGGCGCCAGGTACGGTCATAATAAGCCGCGCGATTCATTTGGGACATTTGAAAAAAATGCCTACATTTGCTTTTGAAATATGGAGACGCGTTCGGCCGAGTCATGTAGCTTCTGTCTCATCCCGCGCCAATGCCTCCGATTGACAACAAGAGGGGTGCCCCGGAACGACTGCGGGCTGAGATCATACCCTTGGAACTTGATGCAGTTAACGCTGCCGGAAGAACTTGTGTCCACCGCATCCTCCAGTCCCCCTTCGACTAACGTTTAAAAACTCATTTACGCAGATGTTGGTAATGATCAACAATCGGCCGGTCGAGGTCGCAGACGATGTAACCACTCTCGCTCAACTGCTTGAGCGAGAAGGATGTGCCGGCCCGGGTCAGGCTGTAGCCGTAGGCGAAACGGTGGTGCCGCGCACCCGCTGGGGCGCCACGCCGCTGAAAGAAGGGATGAAGATAATAGTGATTCGCGCCGTGTGCGGCGGCTGACCGCCTGCAGCATACGATTTAATCGCTGTGGAAACCCTGAGGATGAAGAAGATAGCCATTACCATGCCGGAATTCTACCCCGGCGAGGCCGAAGCTATAGTCCGCGCGCTGAGCGACGATGCGGACTATGGTGGTTTTGCGCGTGTGCATATACGCAAGCCCGGTGCAGATCCAGAGCAAATCGCCGGACTAATCTCGCAGATCCCCACCCGATTACGCTCGCGAATCACCATCCACGACGGCTTCTCGGCTCCGGGGGCGGGCGGGGTGCATCTCAATAGCCGCAATCCTCAGGCGCCGCAGGGATGGAGCGGGCTGATAAGCCGTTCGCTCCATACGCTCGCGGAGCTGGAAGGCGTCGGTCAGGAGGTGGACTATGCCTTCATCAGCCCCATCTACGAGAGTCTTTCCAAGCCGGGCTACAAGCCGGCTTTCACTCTCGCCCGGGTGGCCGAAGCCATCTGCCGTCTGCGCAAGCATAACCGCCACACCGAAATCTACGGTCTTGGTGGCGTCACAGACTCAAACATTTGCAAATTAGCATCATACGGACTGGACGGAGGCGCCATGCTCACGGCTGCATGGCTGCCACGGTCGGCCGCAAACCATGAAATGAAAACGACTGATAAATTTTCGCTCCGCGACTTCGCCCTTCAGCTGATCACTCATCCCTACGAAGGGATGGGTTTGGCCGACGGAGCGCGCAAGGCGCTGGCCGGCGGATGCCGCTGGGTGCAGCTCCGCCATAAGGACGCGCAGGAGGAAATCCTACTGGAGCAGGGGCGCGAGATTGCGGCCATGTGCCGTGAGTACGGAGCTGTGTTCATTGTCGACGACCATGTCGACCTGGTCAGGCCTCTTGGTGCCGACGGCGTTCATCTTGGCAAAAACGATATGCCGGTGGCTGAGGCTCGTGCCAGCCTCGGGCCCGAGGCCATCATCGGCGCTACGGCCAACAACTTCGCCGACCTTCGGGCTGCTGCCGAAGCCGGAGCCGACTATGTGGGTGTAGGGCCGTTCCGGTTCACTCAGACCAAGAAAAATCTCAGCCCTATCCTGGGGTTCGAGGGCTACCGCGCCATAGTGGAGCAATGCCGCCGCGAGCGGATTACCATCCCCATCGTGGCCATCGGCGGGATTACCCCTGCCGACATTCCGGCGATTATGGCCACAGGAGTCGGCGGCATCGCCGCCAGCTCCACCATCCTCTCGGCTCCCGACCCGACGGCGCAGACGGCCACGCTGCTGGCCTCAATCCTCGAATCAGCTCATTAACAGATATTTCAATATTACAACCATACATGAAAGATATTCTCACCATCGGAGGACGCGACTTCACCTCGCGCCTCTTTGTCGGAACGGGCAAGTTCCGCAGCAACGACCAGATGTCGAAGGCCATAGCCGCCTCCGGCAGCCAGATGGTCACCGTGGCCATGAAGCGCATCGACATGGACAACCGCCAGGACGAGATGCTCTCGCACATAGTGCGCGACGGAGTGCAGCTGCTTCCCAACACCTCGGGCGTGCGCAATGCCAGAGAGGCCGTATTCGCCGCTCAGCTTTCGCGCGAAGCCTTCGGCACCAATTTTATCAAACTTGAAATCCACCCCGATCCCAAATATCTGCTCCCCGACCCGGTGGAGACGCTCAAAGCTACGGAGGAACTGGCCAAGATGGGTTTTGTAGTGCTTCCGTACATCCAGGCCGACCCTGTGCTCTGCAAGCGTCTGGAGGAGGCCGGAGCCGCTACGGTGATGCCTCTGGCCGCTCCTATCGGCTCGAACAAAGGGCTGGTGACGCGCGAACTTATTAAGATTATTGTGGAGCAAAGCCGCGTGCCTGTGGTGGTCGACGCCGGTCTGGGCGCGCCCTCCCATGCCGCCGAGGCTATGGAGCTGGGGGCCGACGCCGTGCTGGTCAATACTGCAATCGCCGTGGCCGGCGACCCCGAAGCCATGGCCCGCGCCTTCGCCAAGGCCACCGAGGCCGGCCGCGAGGCTTATCTGGCCGGGCTGGGCGCCATAGCCGACTGCGCCGAGGCTTCATCGCCCCTGACCTCTTTCCTCGATTAAAAAAGAAGATACCACGATATGTTTTCTGATTTTTTAGCTGAAAATTACGACTGGGAGCAGACCACGGCCGACATTATGGCCATGACGGCGGCCGATGTCGAGCGTGCCCTGTCGCGCGAGAATCTCACCGACCGCGACTTCATGGCTCTGATTTCGCCTGCCGCCGCTCCCTACATCGAGCAGATGGCCCGTCGCAGCCGCGCTATCACCGAGCGCCGCTTCGGAAAGACCATCTCGATATTTATCCCGCTGTATATCACCAATTCGTGCACTAACTCGTGTGTATACTGCGGGTTCAACCGCCACAACAAGATCCCGAGGGTGGTGCTCACTCCCGAGCAGATCGAGATGGAATGTAAGGCCATCAAGAAGATGGGGCCGTTTGAAAACCTTCTGATTGTCACGGGCGAAAACCCCGTGGTGGCCGGTACTGACTACATTGAGAAGGCCCTGCAGGTGTGCCGTCCCTACTTCAGCAATCTTACCATCGAAGTGATGCCGCTTTCGGCCGAAGACTATGAGCGCCTGACCCACTCGGGCCTCAACGGCGTCACCTGCTTTCAGGAGACCTACCACCGCGAGCGTTACAAGGTGTATCACCCCGCCGGGATGAAGTCGAAATTCGAATGGCGTTGCGACGCTTTCGACCGCATGGGGATGGCCGGGGTGCATAAGATCGGCATGGGAGTACTCATAGGTCTGGAGGACTGGCGCACCGACGTGACGATGATGGCGCGCCATCTGCGCTATCTGCGCAAGCGCTACTGGCAGACGAAATATTCGGTCAACTTCCCGCGTATGCGCCCGTCGGAGTCGGGCTTCCAGCCCAACGTCGTGATGAGCGACCGCGAACTGGCCCAGCTCACGTTCGCTTTCCGCATCTTCGACCCCGACGTCGACATCTCATACTCCACCCGTGAGGAACATAAATTCCGCAACAATATGGCCACTCTGGGCGTCACCACCATGAGCGCCGGATCGAAGACCGACCCGGGAGGCTACGCCGTGAACCCCGAATCGCTGGAGCAGTTTGCCATCAGCGACCCCACCAGCCCCGATCAGGTGGCTGCCGACCTACGCGCCTTGGGCCGCGAGCCGGTGTGGAAAGACTGGGACCGCTGTTTCGACTGAAATTCACCCGTATGAATCCATCAAATTCCGACTTTGCCGAACGTTATTCCCGGCAGACGATGCTCGGGCAGCTGGGGCCAGAAGGGCAGCTGCGGCTGGCTGCGGCTTCAGTGCTGGTAGTCGGGCTGGGCGGCCTCGGGTCGCCTGTGGCCACCTACCTGACGGCGGCCGGCATCGGCCGTATCGGCCTGTGCGACCCCGATGTGGTGTCGCTCTCCAACCTTCAGCGCCAGACGCTCTACACTGCCGACGAGGTGGGGCTCCCCAAGGCGGAGTGCGCCCTGCGCAGGCTCCGCGCCCAGTCGCCCTCTACGCAGTTCGACCTTCATCCCCGGGGGATTACGCCGGCGAACGCCTCCGATCTTGTGGAGCACTACGACATTGTCGCCGACTGCACCGATAATTTCGCCACGCGCTATCTCATCGACGATGCCTGCGAGCGCTCGGGTCGGCCGTGGGTGCATGGCGCCATCGGCGGCTTCACGGGGCAGGTGAGCGTGTTCGGTCATACGGCCGGACGCCGCTACCGGGAGCTTTACCCCGACCGGGAAGCCCTTGAGGCGATTCCGGCCAGGGCCGAGGGGGTGCTCGGCGCCCTGCCGTGTGTGGTAGGCGGAGTGATGGCTTCCGAGGTGCTCAAAATCGCCGGCGGATTCGGCCAGCCGATGGAGGGGCGCCTGTTTACCATCGACCTGCTTACGATGCAGACGGCCCTGATTAATTTCTGATTATCTTTGCGACAGCCTCTGCGCCGCATTGGGGCTTCCATAACTAAAAACTATTCCATAACCTATTAACTATCTTTTAATTATGAGCTGGAGCGACGACGCGTGGAGCACTATTACCGACATCTACGACCGGATTCTGCATCTCCCATTCCTCACCGAAATGGCCATGGGCACACTGCCGCGCCCGACATTCGATTTCTATATCCGGCAGGACGACCTGTATCTCGACGACTATACGCGGGTGCTTGCCCATATAGCCTCACGCCTGAAGGATCTGGAGCATGTGGAGACCTTCCTCGGGTTCGCTGCCAACGCCGTGGCCATGGAGCGCGGCATGCACGCTCAGTATGTAAGCGACAGCGCAAGCGAGAAAACGCCCGAATGTGAGCTGTACAGCTCATTCCTCAAGGCGCAGGCCTACGAAAACGTGGCCGTAGAGGCAGCATCCATCCTCCCGTGCTTCTGGGTATATCAGCGTGTGGGCGAGCATGTGCTGGCCACCGCCCGGATGGAGGGCAACCCCTACGCCGCCTGGATCGAAGCCTATTCCGATCCCTCGTTCGACGAAGGTACGCGCCGCTGCCTGGAAATAGTCAACTCGCTGGCCGACAGCGCCTCGGAGCAGACGCGCCGGCAGATGACGCATGTGTTCCGTCAGGCCACTCGCATGGAATGGCTCTTCTGGGATTCCGCCTACCGCCATTCGCAGTGGCCCGTATGATTCCCCCGCCAGCTTTTCCCGTAACGACTCTATTGTTCAGAAAGTAAAATTCCTCCACATGAAATATCAAATAGCCCTTACCATCGCCGGCAGCGACCCCTCAGGCGGCGCAGGCCTTCAGGCTGACCTCAAAACCTTCTCGGCGCTGGGCGTCTACGGCGCCTCGGCCGTGGTAGCCGTAGTAGATGAAAACACCGTGGGCGTCTACGGCGTCCACCCCATCCCCGTCAGTATCGTCGAAGGTCAGATACGCTCCGTAATCGACGACCTCGGCGTCGATGCCGTGAAAATCGGCATGCTCCATGACTCCGAACTGATCCGCACCGTGCTCCGGACGCTCCGCGACTATCCCGACGTGCGCAACATCGTACTCGACCCCGTGATGGTAGCCACCTCCGGCGACCCCCTGCTCCAGCCCGAAGCCGTGGCTACCCTGCGCGACGAACTCATCCCGTACTCACGCGTAATCACCCCAAACCTCCCCGAAGCCTCGCTACTGCTGGGTGAAACCGTCGACCATCAGGATCAGCTAGAAGACGCCGCACGTGAGCTCTCGCGCCTCACCGACTCACGCGTCTCGGTAATGCTCAAAGCCGGACATCTCGACAACGACACCCTCACCGACATATTCTACAACGCCGAAACCGACCGCTTCAGCCGCCTGACCACCCCGCGCGTCGACACCGTCAACACCCACGGCACCGGCTGCACACTCTCCTCAGCCATAGCCGCCTATCTCGCCAAAGGCGCCGACCTCGACACCGCCGCCCGCCTCGCCAAAGACTACATCGCCGCCGCCATCGCCGCCGGCGCCTCCTACCGCATCGGCCACGGCCACGGCCCCGTCAACCACTTCCACGCCCTCTGGCCCCGGGCCAATTAGTAATTAGTAATTAGTAATTTGTAATTGCCAATTGCTAATTGCCAATTC
>CAMEGQ010000003.1 GCA_945916235.1 uncultured Porphyromonadaceae bacterium
TGGTGGAGTACAGCGGACTCGAACCGCTCACCTCGACACTGCCAGTGTCGCGCTCTAGCCAGATGAGCTAGTACCCCGTGTTGGATTCAACGGTGCAAATTTAAGCATTTCCGTTGAATCCACAAAATTTTCAGATATTTATTTCACGCACCAGCATTTTCTTGGTTTAGCCGGCAACAGGGTCCGCTCCGCTGGGCGGATACACTATTGCCACAGCGACGGCCGCCGGAATTCCGGTTGGCAGGCAGCGGTATGGCAGCGCCCCAAAACCCCGCAAAAACCCCGTCAGAGACAGGCAGTTACCCCCCCTGCGACAGCATTTGCCGCCACCCTCCGGCAGCCATTGCCGCCACCCTGCGCGAAGGTTTATAACATAGCGGCCGGAGCGGCCCGCATCCGACCCCGCTTTCAGCCCTGCTATCAGGCTTGAGCGCTTGCTTAAACCCACTTTTTATCGTAAATTTGTAGCTCTAAACAATCTTCCGCATATGGCTAAAAAGGTAGTGAAAACGCCCCTGATGGAGCAGTATTTCTCAATGAAACAGGAGCATCCCGATGCCATCCTGCTCTTCCGGGTGGGCGACTTCTACGAGACCTTCTGCGACGACGCCATCACAGCCTCGTCGATCCTCGGAATCACACTGACGCGTCGCGCCAACGGCGCCGCTTCCTCGATAGAACTGGCCGGATTTCCCCACCATGCCCTCGACTCCTATCTGCCCAAGCTCGTGCGCGCCGGCAAGCGCGTGGCCATCTGCGAGCAGCTTCAGGATCCCAAACTGGTGCGCGCCGGGGAGATTGTGAAGCGCGGCATCATCGAGGTGGTCACCCCCGGAGTGTCGCTCAACGACAATGTGCTTGACCATAAGGAGAACAATTTCCTTGCTGCCGTATATTTCCCCAAAGGTTCGGCCCGCGGTCAGGTGGGCGTGGCCTTCCTCGATATCTCCACAGGCGAATTCCTCACCTCGGAGGGGACGGCCGACTATGTCGACAAGCTTCTGGCCAACTTCTCCCCCAAGGAGGTGCTGGTGGAGCGCGGCAACAAGGCCCTGCTGGAGCAGATGAACTCCGGCCGCTACCTCGCCTTCGAGCTTGACGACTGGGTATTCACTGCCCAGAGCGCCAACGACCGGCTGCTGCGCCAGTTCGAGACCGCCTCGCTCAAGGGGTTCGGCCTGGGCAATCTCCCCACAGCCGTAATCGCCGCCGGAGCCATCCTCCATTATCTCGACATCACCCGCCATACCCACACGCGCCATATCACCTCGCTGCGCCGCATCGAGGAGGAGAGCTTCGTGCGTCTGGACAAATTCACAGTCAGGAACCTCGAACTCCTGTCGCCGCTGGGCGACGAGGGGAAGAGCCTGCTCGATGTGCTCGACCGCACCATCAGCCCCATGGGGGCGCGCCTGCTGCGCCGCTGGATATCCTTCCCGCTGCGCGACCCGGTGCAGATCAACGCCCGCCTCGACGCCGTAGAGTATTTCTTCCGTGAAGTGGAGAGCCGCGAAGCCGTGCGCGACAATCTGGAATGCATCGGCGACCTGGAGCGCCTGATCTCAAAAGTATCAACTCAGCGCATCTCCCCGCGCGAGATGCTGCAGGTGAGCCGCGCACTGGCCGCCGTGGAGCCTTTGAAAGCCATCCTGGAGGCCTCCGACTGCAAACGCCTGCAGTCGATAGGGCAGCAGCTCAACCCCTGCGCCCAGATCCGCAGCCGCATAGAGCGCGAAATAGTGGAGGACGCCCCCAACCAGCTCAACCGCGGCAATGTGATCCGCGAAGGGATCGACGAAGAGCTCGACCAGCTGCGCCACATCGCCTTCTCCGGCAAGGACTATCTGCTTGAGATTCAGCGCCGCGAGAGCGAAGCCACCGGCATCCCCTCGCTCAAGATTGGCTACAACAATGTGTTCGGCTACTATATCGAAGTGACCAACACCCACCGCGACAAGGTGCCGCAGGAGTGGATCCGAAAGCAGACTCTGGTAAATGCCGAACGCTATATCACTCAGGAACTTAAGGAATACGAAGAGAAGATACTGACAGCTCAGGACCGCATCGGGATCATCGAGACGCGTATATACAACGATTTGATGGCCGCTCTGGGCGAGTATGTCACTGCCATTCAGGTGGATGCATCGATGCTTGCGCAGGTCGACTGCCTGCAGGCCTTCACCCGCGTGGCCATAGAGAACCGCTACAACCGCCCCGTGGTCGACGATTCGCTTGAGATTTCCATCACCGAGGCCCGCCACCCCGTGATTGAGCGCGAACTGCCCCCCGATGAGCCGTATATCGCCAACTCTGTATCGCTCGACCCTGAACGACAGCAGATAATGATGATTACCGGCCCGAACATGAGCGGTAAGTCGGCCCTGCTGCGCTCAACGGCGCTCAACGTGCTGATGGCCCAGATCGGCTCGTTCGTACCGGCCCAGGCGGCTCATATCGGCGTGGTCGACAAGATTTTCACACGCGTGGGCGCTTCCGACAATATCTCGCTGGGCGAGTCGACATTTATGGTCGAGATGAACGAGGCCGCCTCGATACTCAACAATATGAGCGCCCGCTCGCTCATCCTCTTCGACGAGCTCGGACGCGGCACATCCACCTACGATGGCATCTCAATAGCCTGGGCCATAGTGGAATACATCAATGCCTCGCCTCTGAAACCGAAAACTCTCTTCGCCACCCACTACCACGAGCTCAACGAGATGGAGCACAACTATCCCGGAGTGGTCAACTACAACGTATCGGTGAAGGAGATCGATGGCAAGGTGGTATTCCTGCGCAAACTGGCTCCCGGCGGGTCGGAACATTCGTTCGGTATCCATGTGGCTAAGCTCGCCGGCATGCCCCGAGAGATTGTGGAGCGCGCCGACCGCGTGCTCCATCAGCTGGAGTCGTCGGCACCAGGCTCTGTGACGGCCGCAAACGCTCCCTGTGACGCGGAAAACGCGCGGGAAGGGAAAGTGTCAGGCGGACCCAAAAGCGTGGCTAAGGCGGCCACTAAGACGCTCTCAACGGGCGCCACGATGCAGATGTCGTTCTTTCAGCTCGACGACCCGGTGCTCTCGCAGGTGCGCGACGAGATTCTCAACCTCGACATCAACAACCTCTCCCCCATTCAGGCCCTCAACAAGCTCTCCGACATCCGCTCCATCATCACCGGCAAATAACCCCCGGCTCGACAATAATTATGAATGGCTTGGCATAAATATATCCTGCAATAATTCTTCTTCCTCGAAATTATTGGAGGATTTACCCATCTTCCTCCCAATCTACATTTAAAAGCTAAATGAGCCATCGCTTTTATCGCCTTTTATAGCGGTATTTGTCGCAAATTCATTATTGTAGAAACGAGCTAACTCCCCGGGGGCCTAACTGATTCTAACTGATTCGGACGGGCTTCTGGCCTTTGGAGGCGGTGGATTTGCCGTAGGCTACGGCATGGTGGGGGCAGGCGTGGTAGCAGCGCAGACACATGGCGCATGCCGGGCCCCACTGGGGGCGACTATGAGAGGTCGGGGCCAACTGCGGGCGACCGGGAGAGGCCGCCACAGCCCCGGAAACGGGCCTCTCTGCCACTTTTTCCGCTCCGGCAATAGAGATGTTGCCCATGGGGCAAGAACGCGCACAGAGGCCGCAGGAGGTGCAGGCGTCGGTGGTATGGAAGGGGAGCGGCGACATAAGAAAGGCGGCGAACAGATGGCTTACGATATGCGTCTTGACCCAGGCCCAGGAGCCGCGCTCAAGATCCGACAGCGAGGAGCCGCGGGCGATTTCCGAGGCTATATGCTCTACCCGGGCTGGCATGGCGGCAAGTTTGGCCTGGGCTACTTCGGCTGAATCGACATCAAACCCCTTGAGACATACGTAGGTGTTGGGCATTGTGACCGACCAGGCTCCGCGCGGATTCCAGCCGCGATGGCTCAGGGCATCGGCCCATACGGCGTCGGTCCAGCCGGTATCGTCACCGCAAGTGACTACAAGATAATGGTTTACTTTCGGAAAGCATTTCATGCGGCACCGGCGGATGAACCGGCGCACCACTCCCGGCAGCGTCCAGGCGTAGACCGGAGTCACCCATACGACTCTTTCCGCCTCTTTCACCTCAGCCTCAAACCGCTTCGGCTCGCGCAGGATATCCCCCTCCAGCCGCGTCACGCTCTCCCCGAGATGCCGGGCGAGCGCCATGGCCACCGCCAGAGAATTGCCTGTCCCCGAAAAACAGATTATCACAGTCCTTAATTATTTAATTGTCACCTGAGTTGCGCCGTAGCCGTATTCGCGGAATGAAGCATCCTGAACGCGATGCTCCTTGTAGCGGTAGTTGAGCTCCTTCGTCAGAGCCTGACGGAGCACTCCCTCCCCCTTGCCATGGATAAATACAATCTTCTGGCCGTGGTTGCGCAGATTCTCGTCCATCACGCTGCGGAAGGTATCCACCTGATAATTCAGTATGTCGGCAGGGCTCATTCCGGCGGTGGTGTCGAGCAGTTCGCCGGCATGGAGATCAACCACCAGAGTGCCCTCGGCGTTCTTCTGCGCCTTCGATTTTTTAGGCTGGGGTGCGATGTCGCGGCGCTTCACCGGACGGGCATCGCGGCGCTTCTTCTGAAGCAGCGCCTCCTCCAGGCCCGACGAATCGATGGTCATGGCCCGCTGGGGGATATCGTTTTTGACAATGTCGACAGCAATCACAGGCTCGTCGAAGTAGGGGTTGGCGTGGAAGCAATGGAGCTTGAAGAATTTTGTGGTGTCGAGGCGCTGCTCCACAGCCACAGGCGCCTTGAGGGCAAAGGGCTTATCGCGTTTGAAGGCCACATACTGGAAAGCCACGCGGTCGAGGCGCGCCACTTGTTCGCGGGTCAGCTCCTCGATGAAGATCTGGATGTTCGGTTCGACCAGTCCGGCCCATCGGGTAGTCCACCCCTCGTCGCCGTCAGCCCGCGAGAGATAGGTCAGATAGAGATAATAGTTGGAATCATTGACCAAATAGGCTTCGAATCCGGTGGTTGACAGGTGCTTAAGTTCCATGGCCTCATAGGCGAACACCACATTGAGTCTGTCGCCTCCGGGGGTCTCGAGCATCGGGGCCGGAGCGGGCGCCTCAGGCACTACGGTCTTCACCTCTTTGCTGCGGCGCTCGGCCTCGTCGGCCTCTTTCTTCTGCGCCGTGCCGCCGAACACGTCCTTACGCATGGCCTGCTCGCCGGCTGCCGACACCACCACCAGCTCTTTCATGAGCACAGGAGTGACGAAGCCGTCGTCTTCCTCCACATGGGCTATCTGACCGTCGACTTTCACCACAGTTCCGCCGCCGGTAGAACTCAAAAACCTCACGATATCTCCAACTTTTGCCATATTTTCAACATTTTATGATTCATAAAAAAAATCGCCCTGCCCGCCCTTGGGGCAAAGATACGCATTTTCCGCCTCATTTCCGCAGTTTTCGGCCGAAGCATAGCGGATATAGCGCATCCAAAGAGACGACCTGAGAATAGCACTAAAACAGTTTTGCGGGGAGCTCAACGCAGCGGGGGTCAGCGCAGGCAGGAGGTGTAGCGGCCGTAGGCGGTCACTATCACGAAGGCCACTACGTAGCGCCGGCTGACTATCGGGCCGCCGGATGCCGGCTGTGTATTCTTTTCAGGCTCGGCAGAGCCGGGAGCGACGGTGTTCTGGTCCGTCATGGTATTTTCAGACATAAGGATTTAAGGGCAAACAGATTATTTGCGGCGATCGGGATTGTCGGGAAACCATCCCTTGCGCACCCGTTCGCGCTGCTCGAAGATTTCGCGGATGGTCCAGAAGCATGAAAAGGCGAGGACGCCGAGGATGGTCTGCGCCAGCACCGAGCTGACAAACACAGACCCTATGGCAAACGAGATGCCGGCCAGCAGGAACCACCACCAGCAGCGTGTGCCGAACCACCAGTAGCACTTGACCACAAGCGGATGAAACAGGCCGATAATGACAAACGTCACCAGTCCGAGCACCAACCCCGTAAAATGAAATTCCATAATCACTTTCCTCCGTGTTTCTTATACGCGGCCGCCATGCGACGGTCATAGCCGCGGCTTCGTGCCCGCGGGCCGTTGTAGGCCAGGGCGAATTTTAACCATTGATGTTTGCGGATAGCCTCTACCATGGCCGGATTGGCCGAGATAAACCTTGCGAAAATCTCCAGCTGATCGCGCTCTGACCGGCTCATGAGAGTGACGAATTCCTCCACGTCGGTGCATCCGCATTTGCGCCAGTTGAATCCTCCGATCTGGAACATCCCCCAGAAGCAGCTCTCCAGCGCCGAGGCGCGGTGGACGCGGCAGGCGGCTTCCAGACGGCGGTAACGGCCGGCCTGAGTCTTGGCATCTTTGCCCGTACGGAACACCTCGGGCGCCCGTTTGCGGACCGTAGCGAGGCTGACTCCGTGGCGCTTGGCCATCTGGCGGTAGATGCTCATATCGAAGTTGATAATCGGTTTGCCCGGGGCGGAGAATCCGCGATGCGACGCTCCGGCCTCTATGTCGACCACAGCTTTGATGGCGGCAATGTCGACGTCGAGCTCGGCAGCCACCTGACGGTAATCTTCGTCGGTGAGCATCTCATATTTCAGCTCGTCACCCTTGGCGAAGGCGGGGAGCTCCGTGGCCGAGAAATGCGGGCGCACGAGTTCCACATTCGGGTCGAAGCGCAGCTCGGGAAACAGCAGCGAATCTTTGTGAAGCGCACTGACGTAGGGGTCGGGCATAGCCGCAACAATACTGTCGGGCATACTGACGGCGCCCGATTCGGTATGTGCCTGCGCCGGGCTACCGGCGGTGACGCCCCCGGCCGCAAGGACCCGGGGCGTCAGTATCGTCGACAGCAGCGGCAGGATATGCCACAACTCAAACTTAAATTTCATGGTATCCGATTTCAGCCGCCTGATTTACTTCTTCAGGTCGGCTACTTTCTCGAGAGTGCGGCGCAGCTGGCCCCAGAAACGCTCCACGGCGGGGATATGCATGCGCTCGCTGGGCGAGTGAACGTCGCGCAGCGTCGGACCGAACGATACCATGTCGAGGCCGGGATAGTTCTGCTGGAAGAGCGAACATTCCAGACCGGCGTGGATGGCAGTGATTTTCGGTTTTACGCCGTAGAGTTCCTCATAGGAGTCGGATGCCATCTGCATGATGGGCGAGTCGAGATTGGGCGTCCATGCGGGATAGCCCTCGCCGTGCTCCACAGTGGCACCGGCCAGAGTGAAGACAGCCTCCACCTGGTTGGCGATGTCAATCTTGCGCGAGTCGACGCTCGAACGCTGCGAGGTGGTCACCAGAATCTTGTTGTCGGCTACCATCTTCACCGAAGCGAGATTGGTCGAGGTCTCTACGAGCCCTTCGAGGTCGCGGCTCATCGATACGACTCCGTGAGGAGCGCAGTAGAGCGACAGGATAAGGTTGCGGCCCGTGGCCTCGTCGATGGCGAATTCGGGGCGGTCAACGCTGTCCATTGTAAGTTTCAGAGTGGTCTCAAGGCCTTTGTATTCACGCTCGATGTCGGCTACATACTGGTTGAAAGCGATGCGGATCTCCTCTTTGCGTGAGGTGTGGACGCCGAATACCACATGGGCTGCACGCGGGATGGCGTTACGCAGGTTGCCGCCGTCGATGTCGCATACTGCGATCTCGTGCTTCTTCATCAGATTGAACAGGAAGCGGGCCACGAGCTTGTTGGCATTGGCGCGCCCCAGATGGATGTCGCCGCCGGAGTGGCCTCCCAGACCGTCGCGCACGTCAATCTTGAAGTAGTGGAAATCCTCGGGAGCGAAGGAGCGGTTGTAGTGGAACGTTGCCACCGTATCGAGACCGCCGGCGCATCCTACGAAGATTTCAGCATCATCTTCCGAATCGAGGTTGATGAGCATCGAGCCGGTCAGCTCGCCCTTCTCGAGATTGTTGGCGCCGGTCATACCGGTCTCCTCGTCCATGGTGATAAGCACTTCCAGCGGACCATGCCTGAGGCTCTTGTCGGTCAGAATAGCCAGAGCTGTGGCCACGCCGATACCATTGTCAGCGCCCAGAGTAGTGCCGTCGGCTCTTACCCATTCGCCTTCCACGATGGTCTTGATCGGCATGGTGTTGAAGTCGAAACTCTTGTCGTTGCTCTCGCAGACCATGTCCATATGGCCCTGGAGGATGACGGTGGGAGCGTTTTCGCAACCGGGAGTGGCGGGCTCGCGCAGAATCACGTTACCGATCTTGTCGGCGTGGGCGTCGATGCCGTGCTCTTTTGCAAAGTCGAGGATATACTTGCGGATTTTCTCCTCTTTTTTCGACGGACGGGGGATCTTGGTGATCTCGTCGAAAATCTCAAATACAGCCTTAGGCTGCAGATCTTTCACTTGCATAATTTCTTTCTTATTAAAGCAGTTAATTTACTATTTCAGGGGGCATTTCCGGCGCGCAAATAAGGCGTCGGAGGTCTTAAAATTCGTTTGAGAATGGAAAAATCTGTTAAAATGCCCGATTCTCACCTCCGAAGTTACAAAAATAAATTTATATCCCGCGAAAAATTAAGGTAACTTTCCTATATTTGCGCAGAAATAATGTTTTCAGCACATTCGAGAAGGTGAAATTAATCGCATTGACACTGGCTCTTTTGGCCGCCGCAATAGTGATGCTCGGCGTGAAAGTGCTCTTCGTAAAAGGCGGAAAATTCCCTTCGGGACATGCCCACGACCTTGAAGCCCGGCGCCGTCAGGCACAGGCTCGACTCCGTGAAAACGAAAAAACAAAGTAAAAACCATACACTTCATGAAAATCTCACATTACGCTGCCGCATTCGCAGCGCTTGCAATGGTCACCTCCTGCGCATCCAAGGGGTCAGACGACGCCGCAACCGCCAAGGAAGAGACCAAAACGGTGAAAGTGGAAGGCGAAAGCTTCACCCCCACCACCAACATCCGATACTACAACATGGATACCGTGATGGCCAACTACGACCTGGTAAAATCGTTCAACGAGTCCAATCTGCGCACCATGACAGAGCTCCAGAACGCCCAGCGCTCGCGCGAAGGCGAACTTAACCGTCTGGCAGCTTCGATCCAGCAGAAGATGCAGAACAACGGCTACCTCTCGGAAGCTTCCTACAATGCCGACATGGCAGAGCTCAACAAGAAGCAGCAGGCCGCCCAGAACTATCTCGGCTCCCTTCAGGCACAGGCTCAGGAAGAGGCTCTGCGTCAGCAGAACGAATTCCTCGACTCGCTCGACAATTTCCTGGCCACCTACAACAAGGCTCACCACTACGACGCTATTCTGCTCTACGCTCCCGGCGAACTCTTCAACCCGGCGCTCGACATCACCAAAGATATCGTTGAGGGTCTGAACGCAGCTTACAAGAAGGCAAATCCCGCCAAGGCCGACGACAAGAAAGCCGACGCAAAGAAGAAATAAGCCGCAATCAGACGCCCTTAGCGTTAAAATTGCGTTAGTATATTAACTGTCAGCAATTTACCATAGCAATGGCCGCTCCCCAATCCGGGCGGCCATTGCTATTTGCATTTAGGGGAGATCCACCGGCAGTCGCACCATGTCGAAATTCTCCCACTTAAGGAATTTTGGGTATCAGCTAATGTTAAGCAGCGATATTTCATTGATTATCAACCGGTTGTTGGGGAGCCTCAATACTGTTTACTAAAGGAGGGTATGAAACAATGTAAAAGTCCAGTCTTTCGCTCGACAACCTCATCATAGAGGGTGTCGTCGCGGAAAGCATGGAATGGTATCTTATGTCGATCCCTAAAATCGGGTCAGATGCAAAAACCGGTTGAAAGGTTAAATTATAGAAGCATTTAAAGATCTGATTGTCGATGATTTCATGCAGGAAGTGATTCCGCGGTGGCTCCGTAGGTGCCACAATGCCGCAACCCTCGGAGAGGGTTAATAATGTAGCGCATGGGGCAACGCCTTCGTTAAAAAGCTCGCGCCATGGGTGCATAAGTTCTCACATAGTTAATCACCTTCGTAGATGGTGAATAATGTTAGTTTGTTGATTCGCAAATACATATTATAAGCTTTTCATTTTATTCACCATCTACGAAGGTGCTGGGATGATGAGAGCCTTTAAACCCCAGAGAGCGAACCACCTACAGTGGCCTCGCTCTCTGCGCTACATTATTGGCCCTCTACGAGGGCCACGACGACACCCTCTACAAGGTTGTCATCGAATGAAAAGCTTTTTAGAATACCCTTTCTTATTTTAACAACCACATTTTTACATTGACCCATAAAATCTCATGGGTTAAAAGCTTTGGGTAGCGTCAAAGAATCCGGCGCGTAACAGTAAAACACAGGCCGCCCGGGGTAGTCCGGACGGCCTGTGTATTGCATATTTTGATAAAATATCAGCCTATGATTCGATACGAATCAATACTTAATCAGGGAGGTGACCTCTACGTCGGCGGGGAGGCTGGCGCGGCCGTTGAGGGCCGTAAGCTCAATGATGAAGTTGACGTAGATCTTTTTGGGGTTCATGCGCTTTACCAGTTCGATAGCGGCAGCCATTGTACCGCCGGTGGCGAGCACATCGTCGTGAAGCACCACCACATCGTCGGGTGTGATGGCGTCGCGGTGGATTTCGATGGTGTCAACGCCGTACTCTTTCTGATACGAGGCCTGCAGGGTGTCGGCGGGCAGTTTGCCGGGCTTGCGCACGGGCACGAAACCGGCGCCCAGTTCGAATGCCAGGATTGAGCCGCCGATGAAACCGCGCGATTCAATACCAACCACCTTCGTGACGCCCTTATCACGATACGTCTGCGACAGATCCCATCCGATGATATGGAGGGCACGCGGATCTTTGAACACTGTGGTAAGATCCTTGAACACGATCCCCTTCTGAGGGAAGTCGATTACGTCGCGTACTTTTGACTTGATGTATTCCATTGTTTATAGTTTTGAATTTGTTTTCTATTTTGATTAAATCCCGAACCGGGGATTTTGCTAAATGATTAATATGTTGCCAAAAAACGATGTTCCACGTGGAACATTCCTACTTTCCGCAGAGCAGCAGGAGGATGTTGATATCGGCCGGAGAGACACCCGGGATGCGCGATGCCTGTGCCACCGTGGCGGGTTGTATTCGCGCCAGCTTCTGGCGGGCTTCGATAGAAATCGACTGAAGCGTGGAGTAGTCGAACCGGTTGCCCAACCGGATTGTTTCGAGCTGATGAATCTTGTCGGCTATCTGGCGTTCGCGGCGGATGTATCCGTCGTATTTGAGCAGTATTTCCGCAGCCTCCACTATCTCATGGCGACGTTCTGCCGGGAGAGCCTCCACCACCTCGTTGAGCGCAGGGAGATATGCGGCCAGAAGCCAGATCGTAAGTTGCGGACGAAGTATGAGTGCTTTCAGTTTGCAGCCGTCCGTAACGGGAAGGAGCGCAGCCTGCGTTCCGGCTATGCCAAGCCGGGTGTTAACCGCTTCAAACATCGAGTTGATTTCAGCAGCCCTCACCGAATGTTCGCTGACGAACTGAATAAGCGAATCGCGAAGCTGAATCTTTTCGTTGACCAGATTCATGCGTTCCTGAGAAGCTAACCCCAATTCGAAAGCTTTTGGAGTAAGGCGTACGTCGGCGTTATCCTGACGCAGCAGAATACGGTATTCCGCACGCGAGGTAAACATGCGGTAGGGCTCGTCGACGCCTTTAGTCACAAGGTCGTCGATAAGCACTCCGATATACGATTCGTCGCGGCCAAGTTCGAGCTTTTTATCGCTTCCGAGCGCACGGAAAGCTGCATTGGCGCCGGCCACGAGTCCTTGCCCGGCTGCTTCTTCATACCCTGTCGTACCGTTGATCTGACCGGCAAAATAGAGCGAATCCACGAGCTTAGTTTCGAGCGTATGTACCAGTTGGGTAGGGTCGAAGAAGTCATATTCTATCGCGTATCCCGGCCGGTAAATCTGCACATCGGCCAGAGCCGGGATGGTCTGCAACGCCCGAAGCTGGATATTGATCGGGAGCGAGGAAGAGAACCCGTTGAGATAATATTCCTGAGTCGTTTCCCCCTCCGGCTCGAGGAAGAGCTGATGCTCGGTCTTGTCGGCGAAGGTGACGATTTTGGTTTCGATCGAGGGGCAGTAGCGCGGACCGATACTCTGAATCTGGCCGTTGTAGAGCGGCGAATCGGGAAGCCCTTCGCGAAGTATTTCGTGAGTCCGGGGATTGGTCCAAACGGTATGGCAGCGGCGCTGGGTCAGCTCGCGATGCACCGACGGAAGGAACGAAAAATGGTGGAAATCTTCTTCAAGTTCCTGAGGCTCAGCGAGTTCCCATTTTACGGAACGACCATCGATACGCACAGGAGTACCGGTTTTCATACGTTCCACGCTGAATCCCAGCGATTTAAGTTGCTCAGATATGCCATGCGAAGCCGGTTCGGCGCAGCGACCACCCTCTATCATGGTGCGACCGATGTGCATGAGGCCGTTGAGGAAAGTGCCGTTGGTGAGCACCACAGCCTTGGCGCGGAACTCCACACCCAAGGCCGTCCGCACACCGCAAACGCGCGGCTTAGCCGACGTCTCCCCTACCCTATCGGCTGAGGTGTCGGTATCAAAAATCAACTCCGTCACCGAATCCTGCCAAAGCGAGAGGTTCGGCATTGTCTCGAGGATCTCACGCCAAAGGAGCGAAAACTTCATACGGTCGCTCTGTGAGCGCGGGCTCCACATGGCCGGGCCTTTCGAGCGGTTGAGCATGCGGAACTGTATAGCGGTGCGGTCGGTCACAATGCCCATCCAGCCGCCCATAGCGTCGATTTCGCGCACAATCTGCCCCTTGGCGATACCGCCCACGGCAGGGTTGCAGCTCATCTGCGCTATCTTGTTCAGGTCGATAGTGATAAGCAGAGTCGATGCGCCAAGCCGGGCAGCCGCTGAGGCCGCCTCGCAGCCGGCATGGCCGGCGCCAACTACTATTACGTCGTATTCAAACTTCATATTTCAACAATTCCAGGGCCGCATTTTCGTTGGCTTCCATAATCTCACGCTCTCCGGGACCTTTGTCGTTGATGCCGCAGAGATGAAGCACACCATGGATGATCACCCTCAGCAGCTCCTGGTCGTAGGTCGAGCCCACGGCCTCAGCGTTGGTGGCCACGGTGTCGAGCGAGATTACCATATCGCCGCGAAGCAGCCGGCCGCGACAGCGGTCGAAGGTGATGATGTCGGTGTAATAGTCGTGGTTGAGAAACTGGCGGTTGACTTCAAGAATATGGTCGTCGTTGCAAAACTGATAATTCAGATCGCCGACCATGCGGTCGTGACTTTTGGCTACAGCTTCAATCCATCGGCCCAGGCGGTCGAAGTCGAGCTGAGGCATTTCCACAGATTCAGTCAGCCAAAGGATTTTTTCACCGGTCATCGCTAAAGGTTGGACAAGTTGAGTAAATTTGCGGTTAACGATTTCACCGCGACCGGTAATTCCAAGTGAAATTACCCGCAAAGGTAGCGAATTCTTTTCAAAAAGACAATTCGCAAATTTTTGAGCAAAATTCCTGCGAAAACCCTGAAAATAAAGCCAAAATTCCCGACCTCCCGCCCGTTTGATCCAAAATTTTCAATTCTCAGAGCGGTAAAAAAGCCCCGACGTGAGCACATCTCACTGATATATAAGCATTTGCTGGAACATTACGCTTGCCGGCAAAAACAAGGCAGAAAAATAGCCCGGAGCGCAACATTGACAGAGCCGGTGGCGTTTCAATTAAAAAGGAGCAATTATTATGGAAAACGAACCGAAAAAGACCGTCAGCGAGCCGAAAAGGACCGATGGAGATTCGAAAGAGAAAGTCATCGAACCGAAAAGGACCGATAGAGATTCGAAAGAGAAAGTCATCGAACCGAAAAGGATAGTCATCATGGGAGCGACCTCCGGTATCGGACTCGCCGTGGCCGAGCGGCTGTTGGCCGACGGGTGCCGGCTGGGAATAGCCGGAAGAAATGCCGAGTCGCTCCGGCAGCTTGAGCAGCGCTGGCCGGGTCAGGTGGTTTACTCCGAAATCGACATCACCGAAGATAAAGCGGTCGGTCGGCTCGAAGACCTAATCAGTAGGCTCGGAGGTATGGATACATATTTCCATATCTCCGGGGTAGGCTACGAAAACAGCACGATGGCCACGCCGCCAGAAGTGCGAACGATGGAAACTAACGTCACCGGGTTCGTGCGCATGATGTCTACAGCCTACCGCTATTTCCGCAGCCACGGAGGCAAAGGCCACATCGCCGCCATCACCTCGGTGGCCGGAACCAAAGGGATCGGCCATCTGGCTGCTTACAGCACTTCAAAACGCGCACAGCAGACCTACCTCGTGGCCCTTGAGCAGCTGGCCAACGAGCAGGGCCTTTCTATCCGCTTTTCCGACATACGCCCCGGATGGGTTCGCACTCCTCTGCTTGCTGAAGGCGAGAAATATCCGATGCTGATGAGCGTCGATTACGCCGCGGACCGCATCATCCGAGGCCTTCATCGCCGGGTGACGGTGGTCGACTGGCGATGGGGAATCCTCACCGCCCTCTGGCGCCTCATCCCCAACCGCCTGTGGGTCCACATGCGCCTCAACACCAACCTCCACCTGAAATAGCTCCCCCGCGACTTTCGATTGATTTGTATAAGAAGGCGAAAAAGCGTAATTTTGCCATATCAGGGTAAGTGGGCCCGGCAAAATCAGAGACATTATGGCGCTTAATTGGATTTGGATCGCTTTCTTTGTGGTAGCCTTCGCGGTAGCGGTGTTCAAGACCGTATTCCTGGGGGATATGAGCGTATGGAGCGAAGTGATGGGAGCTTCGTTTCAGTCGGCTGCCACAGCATTCGAGATATCATTGGGTCTGGCGGGGATACTGTCCCTTTGGCTCGGACTGATGAAAATCGGCGAACAGGCCGGGGTAATCGGCTGGTTCGGCCGATTGATTTCGCCGCTGTTCTGCCGCCTGTTTCCCGGGGTGCCTAAGGGGCATCCTGCCATGGGGTCGATTTTCATGAACGTATCGGCCAATATGCTCGGCCTCGACAACGCCGCCACTCCGCTCGGCCTCAAAGCCATGCAGGAACTCCAGACCCTCAACAAAGAGAAAGATACAGCCACCGACGCCATGATTATGTTCCTGATACTCAACGCGTCAGGACTATGCTTCATCCCCATCAGCATCATGATGTACCGCGCCCGGGCCGGGGCAGCCAACCCTACCGACGTGTTCATGCCGATACTTCTGGCCACGTTTATCTCCACGTTTGTAGGCATTGTGGCGCTCTGCCTCAAGCAGCGCATAAGGCTTACCGACCCGGTGCTGGCGGCATGGCTGGCTGGTATGGCGCTGGTCATCGGCGGCATCGTGTGGATCTTCAGCGGTATGGAAGGAAGGGCAGTGGAGCGCTGGTCGACATTTTTCGCAAACGCGCTGCTGTTCGGAGTGGTAATATCATTCATATTAGCCGGAGCCATAAAGCGCATCAACGTATATGCCACCTTTATTGAAGGGGCTAAGGAAGGATTCCACACGGCTGTCACCATAATCCCCTATCTGGTGGCCATCCTGGTGGCCATCGGGATGTTCCGTGCCTCCGGAGCCATGGAACTGATCACCGAGTGGACCACCTCGGCTGTGGCAGCCTGCGGCCTCGACACCCAATGGGTTGAAGCCCTCCCGACGGCATTGATGAAACCGCTCTCCGGGAGCGGATCGCGCGGCCTGATGGTCGACCTTATGGCCACCCACGGCCCCGATGCCTTCGTCAGCCGTGTGTCGGCGGCGATTCAGGGGTCAACTGATACCATGTTCTATGTTCTGGCGGTCTATTTCGGGTCGGTAGGCATCAGAAAGACCAGATATGCAGTAGGTTACGCTCTGCTGGCCGACTTCTCCGGGACGTTGGCAGGAGTGCTTGCCGCCTACCTGTTTTTCGGATGAGGATAGTTCTTGCCGACTACATAATTAAAGGAAGAAACGATGAAAGAAGATATACGACTGGTGGTCAATCCTTCGGTACCTGAGGAGCTACGCTCCGCAATGGAGCGTGTAGTCCGCGAAGGGATGGGGCCGGAGGCTGAGCTGATCTACGACGGCGGCCGCAACCGCCTGTGGGTAGAAAAGGTGAAGCCAGAGCCGTCAGGAAGCCAAGGGGTCGTGACGGAGATGAACGTCAAGGCTTTCGGTCTGCCGAAATTTCCCAACAGCCTGATTTACGGCGTGTTCCGCAAGAGCAAAGCGCAGCGGAGCTACGAGCACGCCATGCGGCTGCTCCAGCTCGGCTTCGACACTCCTCAGCCGATGGGCTACGCCGAGGTGAGGGTAGCTGGCTCTGCCCTACTCCGCCGCAGCTTCTACTTCAGCGCCCAGTTGCCCTGGCCCAACATGCGCTTCTGGGAATCGGACAAGGACTACGACCATCTGCGCGACGCCTGGGGTGCGGAAATAGCCCGGCTTCACCAAGCCGGAGTATGGATGAAAGATCATTCCGCCGGCAACATCCTGCGCCACCGCGACGATAACGGCCACTGGCATTTCGCTTACGTCGACCTCAACCGTATGGCCTTCGGCGTCACCGATGAACACCGGCTGATGAAGATGTTCAAATCGGTATCTACGGCGCTGGAATTCACCGTGGCGCTGGCGCGCTCCTACGCCCTCGCTGCCGGCAAAGACCCCGACAAGGCCGCTTCCATGGCCGAAAAGATTTACAGGCGCTTCAACCGCCGCAAGCATTAAAATGTTCATTATTCATCACTGATACACATGACACACAAAATAGAGATTTTCTGCAAGAATCTGGGGAAGACGATCGAAGTAAGCGGCGGGGAAACCCTGCTCGAAATCGCCGGCCGCCTGGGAATCATGCCCGACGGGATGCGGCCGATAGTGGCGCTGGTCAACAATAAGACCGAACCGCTGGGATATGCCGTCTACGGCCCCAAGCAGGTGGAATTCCTCTCGCGATCCTCGGCCCCGGGAACGAGAGCCTACACGCGCTCGCTCTGCATGATGCTCTATTGCGCTGTCAGAAAGCATCTTCCCGACACCCGGCTGCGCATCGAGCATTCCATCAGCGGCGGATACTACTGCCGCCTGATACCTCAGCCAGCCGATGAGAATATCACCTCTACCCTGCTGGAATCTATGCGCCGGCTGCATGAGCTGGCCCTCCCCTTCTGCCAGCGCGAGACGCTGTCGACCGAACTCATCGACAAATTCCGCAGCGAAGGGATGGACGATAAGGTGCTCCTGCTTGAAACCATTCAGAATCTCTACTCATCATACTCCACGCTCGACGGTGTTGCCGACAGCTACTACGGCGCTCTGGCGCCCTCCACGGCCGAAATCGACACCTTCGACCTCAAACCATGGAAGGAGGGCTACCTGCTGATGGGCGTTGACCGCAAGGAACCTAAGAAGCCGGCTGTATTTGCGCCCCAGGATAAGATGTACGAGGCCTACATCGACCATCTGCATTTCAACGATGTGATCGGAGTCTCCGACGTAGGCCAACTCAACCGCGAGATAGAGCTCAACCACTCGTCATACCTCATCCAGGTGGCCGAGGCCATGCATTCGCGTAAAATAGGGAAGATCGCCGACGAAATCGCCGGGCGCTACCATCAGGGCGGAGCGCGCATCGTGCTGATTGCCGGCCCGTCAAGCTCCGGCAAGACCACCACTACCAAGCGTCTGGCCATCTACCTTACGACCAATTTGCTGAAGCCAAAGATGATATCGCTCGACAACTATTTCGTCAACCGCGACCTCACTCCGCGCGATGCCGACGGCGACTTCGATTTCGAGTCGATATACGCTCTCGACCTCAAAGCCTTCAACGCCGACCTTAGCGCCCTGCTGCGCGGCGAGGAGGTAGCTCTGCCGACATACAATTTCGAGCGCGGAGAGCGCGTCTACAAGGGCGACAAGATGCGTCTTGACGACAATTCGCTCCTGCTTATCGAGGGTATCCACGGCCTGAACCCGATGCTCACGGCTCAGATTGAGGAAAAGATGAAGTATCGCGTGTATGTGTCGGCCCTGACCACTCTCTCAATCGACGATCACAACTGGATTCCCACCACCGACAACCGACTGCTGCGCCGAATCATCCGCGACTATAAATATCGCGGCACCAGCGCCGTAGAGACCATCCGCCGATGGCCGAGCGTGCGCCGCGGCGAGGAAAAATGGATATTCCCGTACCAGGAAAACGCCGATTCAACGTTCAATTCGTCGCTGCTGTTTGAGCTTGCCGTGATGAAAGATTATGCTGAGGCGATTCTGCGCGATGTGCCCAACAATCTGCCGGAATATGCCGAAGCGTATCGCCTGCGCCGCTTTTTAAGCTATTTCAAAGCCATCGGAGAGAAGGGCATCCCCTCGACGAGTCTGCTCAGGGAGTTCCTCGGCGGCAGCTCCTTCCATTATTGAACCCCAGCTCCGACGCTACCCCCGCTCCCCCAGCTCCCCCAGCTCCGACGCTCCTCATAATCTCTTATAAATCATATAATTCGTATAAATCTTATAAAAATTATACGAATTAGCCGACTTATACGATTTATATGAATTATACGAATTAGCCGACCTATACAAATTATTGGTTAAGATTATGCTGCGGAAACATTATGCTCGCTGTGCATAATTTTTGATGAAATAGCCGCTATGAGCGGAGGACGGGCCAGGTGTAGGCGCGCAGGCGGGCTACCAGCTGGCGTTCGCAGCCGCCGAGATATGAGTTGAGCAGGGTGTGGAAGGCCGGCGAATGGTTAAGCTCCGTCAGGTGGGCGATTTCGTGGGCGATTACGTAGTCGCACAGCTCCTCGGGGAGAAAAAGAAGCACATAGCTGAGCGATATCACTCCCGAGGCCGAGCACTGGCCGAGGATGCGGTGGCCGCGCGACACTTTCCACTCCACCGGATGCCGCCCCAGGCGGTCAGCTATGCTGCGGGCATGCGGCAGAAGAACCTCAGGGGCAACCCTTCGCGCCAGCCGGCACAGCATATCGGAAATGGCGCGGGTCGTGGTATCATTCTGAAAATCAAGCGAAGAGCCGACCTCCAGCGACGACATCGGCAGAGCGGCTCGGCCCAGGATGCGGTCTGGCATGTGGGTCTGTCGGGCTATGCGGAATGAGGCCAGCGGAAACGTGAGCGTCTGGTCGGGCGTATACCTCAGGTTCGGACGCGACGAAAGCAACCGGGGAATGAAATCTTCGAGGACGCGCGCTATCTCGTCGCGGCTGATCCCCTCAGGCACCGAAAGCGCCAGAATGCCGTTTTTCCAACGGGCTGTGACGCGGTGGGAGTTGCGCCGGAATGTGATGGAAATCTGGCCGAGATCGGGGTGATAGAGCAGCATGTTGCGGGAGAGTTAAAGCGTCAGCGAACCCATGCCCAGTTTGTCGCGGAGGGTGTCGGTGAAGCAATGGTCGGAGGTGGTGACCAGACGCAGCGACAGAGGCGAGCGCGTAAGCGTCAGCGTAGCTGCTACGGGGAGCGTGGTGGCTTTGCCGTCGATGGCCAGACGGTAGCCCGAGCCGCGCGACTCCACATCTATGTCGATACGCGTAGAGGCAGGAACCACCAGCGGACGCATCGAGAGCGAATGGGCGGCGATAGGCGAGATGGCCCAGCCGTCCAGTGTCGGAGCCAGTATCGGGCCGCCTACCGAGAGATTGTAGGCCGTTGAGCCTGTGGGAGTTGCAATTATCAGCCCGTCGCCTTTGTAGGCCAGGCCGGGGTGGGAGTCCAATCGTGTGCGCACCGTGACCATGGTAGAGATATCGCCTCGGGTGATGGCCACCTCGTTGAGCGCCACCAGCGGGAGCATCGGGTCAGTCGTGGTCCCGTGGATCTCCACATGAATCATCGCGCGGGTCTCGACGGAGAAATCGCCATGCAGCAGACGGTCGTAGATGTCGTCGGGCTTCTCGAAGGTGAAGGCCGAGAGATAGCCCAGATGGCCGGTGTTGATACCTGCCACGGGCGTACGGTCGGAGGCCACCCAGCGGGCCGTCTTGAGGAAGGCGCCGTCGCCGCCGATGGAGATAGCCAGGTCGGCGTTGGGAGCCTGGCTCAGGGGGAGGTAATCGAGCCCGAGCGCGAAGCGGTCGCCGAGGCGCTCGGTGAGCATCCTCAGAAAGGGTTCGGCCACGACCACGTCGAAGCCACGCGAAAGGAGAGTGGTGAACAGGCGGGCGATTTCCTGGAAATGGCCTTCCTGACGGCGGTTGCCATTTACTGCAATGCGCATCTTGTTGATATTTAGATTAATCGGCACACTCGCTGCGCCGACTGCGCTCCTTCATGCCGAAGGGGTTGATGGTTAGAAATTTTCAAGGTAAAGCAGAAGCTCGCGGGCGCGGGCCAGAGCCGTATCGTCGGGGAGCTGCGAGGGCGACTGCGCATAAAGCGTGTCGTAGCCGTAGCGGGCCAGCGAGCGCGACAGTGAATCAGCATTGGCGGCGCGTGCGCGCAAGAACACCACCGGACGGTCAGCCTCGTCGCGCATCGACGTGACGCAGAGCGTCAGCAGCTCTGTGTCGCAATCTTCCACCGCCCGCGCTATCTCCGAAGCCGAATAGGCTCCGGGGCGGCAGGCCAGAAAGATCTCGCAGATTTCAGGCTGCACAGGCATCAGCGTCTCCAGACGCTCGGCCGGAGATAGAGCCTCAGAGAGGTATCGCTGTATGGACTGACTGTCTTGTGCCGACATAGGCGGAGTGAGGAAGTTAGGAGTGTAAAATTCTGTTAATATCTTAAATTAACGGACCGATAGGGCGCCGGAATCAGAAATTCTGAGTAATTTTGCAAAAGGTTTACCCCTGCCCTACCCGATTTCCGGCGGTAGCCGCGCCGCAGCTCGGCGGCGCTTCAGGGTTCGACTGCAAAGATAGAGAAAATCGTTCAGTAACGAAACTTTCGGCAGGGATGTTAAGATTTTTTTCAATCTGAAAAAATGACTACAAATTTAAGCGTAAACATTAACAAGATAGCGACGTTGCGCAACGCCCGCGGCGAGAACAACCCCGACGTGGCTCAGGCGGCTGTCGACTGCGAGCGCTTCGGCGCCGACGGTATCACGGTGCATCCGCGCCCCGACGAGCGGCATATCCGCCGCTCCGACGTGCTGACCCTGCGCCCGCTGGTAAAGACTGAATTCAACATCGAGGGCTACCCCTCGGAAGACTTCATGCGCCTGGTGATGATGGTGCGACCCGAGCAGGTGACCCTCGTGCCCGACGCCGCCGACGCGCTGACATCAAGCGCCGGATGGGATGTGGCTGAGAATATGGAATTCCTCACCGGCATTGTCGACCGCCTGCGCGAGGCCGGCATCCGCAGCTCAATCTTCGTGGGTACCGATGTAGACAATATCGTCCTGGCTGCCAAGACCGGAGCCGACCGCGTGGAGCTTTATACCAAGCCCTACGCCGACATGTATGAGACTGACCCGCAGCGCGCCGTGGCGCCCTTCGCCGAGGCCGCCCGCGCCGCCCGCAAGGTGGGCCTGGGCGTCAATGCCGGCCACGATCTGAGCTTGAAGAACCTGAAATTCTTCAAGGATAATGTGCCGTATCTCAACGAGGTGTCCATCGGCCATGCGCTCATCTGCGATGCCCTCTACATGGGGCTGGAGGCCACTGTCAAGGCCTATAAAGCCTGCCTCAAAGGATAAACCCGAAGGGGCCTCCTGACACTAAAAAGAAAACACAGCGCGCCGCCACGGGCGGCCTTGCAAAATATTAATCTAATTATTATCGCGAAATGGTTTTACTTGACACTGCCATCAACGGCACACCGGTTGCAACCGCTCACCAGATGGAGCTTTCGCTCTGGGACCTCTGCCTCAAAGGCGGACCACTGATGATTGTAATTGCCTTGCTGGCATTGGTCGGCATCTATATCTTCATTGAGCGCGCCATCGTGATCAACCGCGCCGCACGTGAAGACGACACATTTATGAAGCGTATCCGCGACTATATCCACGAAGGAGAGATCGAGAGCGCTTTCAACCTCTGCAAGAAAAACGCATCGCCCTATTCGCGCCTGATAGCCAAGGGTATATCGCGTATCGGTCGCCCCGTCAACGACATCCAGACAGCCATCGAGAACACCGGCAACATCGAAATCGCCAACCTCTCGAAAGGGCTTCCCTGGCTGGCCACCACAGCCGCCGGCGCCCCGATGCTCGGATTCCTCGGCACAGTAATCGGAATGGTCGAGGCTTTCTACTCCATCGCTTCCGAGGGGAATTCAGCCAATATCGCCACCTTCTCAAGCGGTATCTACACAGCCCTGGTCACCACAGTGGCCGGTCTGGTAGTGGGCGTAATAGCCCTGTTTGCCTACAATTACCTCGTGGCCAGAATCAACACGGTGATGAACCTTCTGGAGTCGAAATCCATGGAGTTCATGGACCTGCTCAACGAGCCCGCCTCCTGAAGCCGGCTTACAGTGTGACTCTTCCTCAGGTATTAACCCATTAAAGAATTGCATCCCAAGATATGCTGAAAAGGCCGAACCAGATGATGGACACGTTCTCAATGGCCTCCATGACCGACGTGATCTTTCTGCTGCTGATATTTTTTATGGTGACGTCGACGTTTGTGTTCCCGACGGGCCTTGAGGTGTCGCTGCCTCAAAGCACAGAGCAAAGCGCCGTAAAACCCACCACGCGAGTATACATTGATGCCGATCAGAATCTCTTTGCCTCCACGGGCGAGGAGCAGCCCCAGCCGCTGAAAATCGACGCGCTGGTAACCTTCCTCAAGCTGGCCCAGGAGCAGGATTCCACCGGTTTCATCGCCCTCTATGCCGACGAGACAGTGCCTTACGGCCGCATCGTGGAAGTGCTCAATGCCGGAGCGTCCAACAATCTGAAGATGGTGCTGGCTACCAAGCCAATAGCCACTCATCTGCCTGACATTCAAGGCGGAAACCAGCCTGAGGCTGCCGCTGCAGAAGCCGAAACAGCCCCGTCGGCCGAAACCGTAAAATAATCTGATGCGCAAAAAAGACCGCATAATAGCCGCTTTGGTGACGCTGCTTCTTCTGGGAGCGGCGGTGCTGACGCTGTGTCACACCTATCTGCGATTCCCGCCCAAGGGGTTCGAAAATATCATGCCCCAGAAGGAGGAGACGATTGTGCTCGAAGAGGTGGAGCCGATTTTCGCCACCGGCGAATTTGTGCGCACAGGCGACAACCTCGACCCCACTGCCCTACCCGACCAGCCGGCGCCAAGCTCCGTCGATGCCGATGTCCCCACACAGGACGGCCCTGACCTGACCAACGCCGGGAAAGCGGCCACCCCCAAGCAGGTGGTCAGCTCCGAGCAGCCCTCCCCTGCCAAGGTTAAGAAAGAGCCCAAGGGCCCCACCAAGGAAGAGCTGAAAAAGGAGAAAGAGCGCCAGGAAGCCGCCCGCCAGCAGCAGGCCAAGAAAAACGTGGCCGACGCCACGAAAAAAGCATTCGGCGGCGGCAAAGGTAAAGGCACCGCCGGCTCTGCCGAAGGAAACTCCGGCTCGGGAGCCATCACCGGAACCCCGGGCAACGGCCTGAAAGGCCGCTCGATAGAGAATTGGACCACAGTGCCCTCGACCAAACTGGGCGTAATCGCCATCCGCGTCAAGGTCGACGACCGAGGCAATGTGGTCAACGCCAGCTACGATGCCGCTTCCAGCAGCGGACCCGTGGCCGCCGACCGCAAGATGCGTCAGAGCTGTCTGGCACGCACCCGTCAGTGCCGCTTCTCGGTGCTCGAAGGCTCACCCGTGCAGAGCGGCGTAATCACATGGAATTTCCGCTAAACGGAGACCTCAAAAAGATAGATCTATGAACCGGACAATTATCACATTTGCAATAGCGCTGGTGGGTATGATTTTTGCCTCGGAAGTCGCCGGGCAATCGCTGTTCGACGAGATGATTGTCGACGGCGAGACCGTCAGCATCGACTCCGTGAAGCCTGACGCGAACGCCCACCATAAGGCTGCACCGACTCAGGCCGAAAAACATCGGGAAGCCATAATGAAAGCCTCGGAGGAACGCGCCCGTCGAGCCCGCAAGGCTGCCATGAAGCGCCGCGGAATCGACAACCCGCTGTGGGAGATGACCGACAGCGAGGGTAACCTCCTCGAGCCCGAAGATTTCGGCGCTGTGGAGCTCAATGTCGACTCCACTATGGATGTCAGCCGCCTGACGCTCCCGGCCATAGCCTTCATGCCCCCTATCTACTCCGGATATTCAACCGCACTGGCCATCGCCGACCCCACGGTGATGTCGGCCGACTCGATAATCCCCGACAATCTCACCTGGGCCGACCTGATCGTGCGCCGCGACCACCGTCGCAACGCTTTCGTGCAGAATTTTATGATGCAGAACCCCGGCTCTGTGCGCTACAATCTGGAATTCATGCCGCGTCCGCCCAAGGAATTCGTCATGGAGGTGGACCCCGGGCAGGCCAAAATCAATGTGCGCGAGTTTACCCGCGACGAGAAAGCCCTCAAGGAATATGTCAAGCCCGTAGAGCTGCCACGCATCAACTGGCTGAAAAAATTCGACGCCTCGCTGCAGTTCTCCCAAGCCTATGTGTCGCCCAACTGGTATCAGGGCGGTAATTCCAACCTCAACGCCATCCTCAATCTGCTCTACGACGTAAAGCTCAATCCGGCCTTCCATCCCGACTTGATTTTCGAGACTTCGATGCAGTATAAACTGGGCGCCAACACAGTGCCCGACGATACGGTCCACGGCTACAACATCTCGGAAGACCTTCTGCAGATCAACTCGAAATTCGGCTACAAGGCAGTGAAACGCTGGTACTACTCTGTGACTGTGCAGTTTAAGACCCAGCTGCTCAACAGCTACAACACCAACTCCAACCGCCTGAAATCGGCCTTTCTCTCTCCCGGCGAACTCAATGTCGGCCTCGGTATGACCTACAGCAATGAGAACAAGAAGAAGACCATGACCTTCACCGCCGCCGTCTCCCCTCTGAGCTACAACCTGAAGATGTGTACCAACTCCAAACTGAACCCCACATGGTTCGGCATCGAGGAAGGTAAGAAAACCATATCGCAATATGGTTCGAGCTCCGAGATGACCTTCCGCTGGAAGATGACCTACAATATCGAGTATTTCTCGCGTATGTTCATCTTCACCAACTATGAGTATCTGCAGGGCGACTGGGAGCATACCGTCTCCTTCAACATCAATAAGTATCTGTCGACCAGACTGTATGCCCACCTGAGGTATCAGAGCGACGCCAAGAAGATCGAGGACACGCGCTGGAACAAGTGGCAGCTGAAGGAGATACTGTCGATAGGGTTTTCCTACCGGTTCTCACGTTCTTAATCTGCCGGGAAATGATGCGTCTGAGGGAAAAGCTTTTATCCGCCGCCGTGGCTGCCGTCGTGGCGGTGGCGCCTGTAGCTCAAGCCTCCGGCGCCGAACATGTCGGTGCCACTTCGTGGAAGGTGAAAACGGCTACAGTGGAAGCCCTTAAGGCGGCTGTCGAGGCAAAGGCCTCCGACGAGGCTGAAGGTGTCTGGCGCATGACCGAAGACGGCACCGTGGTGGGGATAGTAGAAGGCGCAGTAGCCGGCGGCAAACAAAGGGGTGGGGGAGCCGAAGGGGCATTGACCCGGGAAGCTGACCGCACGCTGCTGATTGTAGTGCTGAAGTCGGTGAGGGCTTCGGTAGAGGCCGGCACGGTGGTAGGCTGGATGCGCCCCACTGCCAAACCGGGCTACTATCAGGGGAAGATGTTCACACGCTGCTACGCCGGCGAATTTTCGCGTCCCAAACCGTTTACGCTCCATAAAGCCGATGCTAACCATCTGACAATGAAGGAACAGAAAAACGGCTGGCGCTTTCTCCCGTGGCGAATGCTTCCCTGGATGTTTCGCCGCGGAGTGCAGAAAGTCGACACCCGCGACCAGGGGATGGAGGGGATGGTCCGCGTCGGCTCCGACGTAAGATACTTGTAAAGGGCAGTCCGCGGGACGAATACGGCAAAGATTGCCACGGCGTCCCGGCCCGACAGAGCATAAATAAAAAACTTCAATCACTCATGTCAAGACTTCTCAAATTCAGCCTGGCGCTTGCGGCCCTGACAGCCGCACTGGCCGTTATGCCTGCGGAAGCGAAGCGCGTGAAGACCACACGCGGAAGGCTCAAGGCGACGCCCACAAGGGTGGAGGCTCCGGCTGTATATTGCGATACTCTTGACTACAAGGCGTTTAAAGACGGAGTGGGGGAGAGGGCAACCTCGGCAGAGCCTATCGGATTCGCCGGATATGACAAGCCGCTTCGCGGACGCAAGGAGACCCTGTTTGTGACCAACCGTACGGGGAAGGAGCTGATGGGCGTGGTGTTCCGGATTTCATATTTCGACTCCGCAAAGCGGCTGCTCCATCGCGCACGCCACGAAGTAGGTCTGGAGGTGCCGGCAGGGGAAACCCGCCGCATCGACCTGACGTCGTGGGACAAACAGCAGACCTTCTACTATCGCGGCTCGAAGCGCGGACGCAGCGCCGGAGTGCCGTATACGATTGAAATAGAGACAGATACTATATTTTTAGCAAAATAGCAATAAGGCCCTTAAAATCTTTAAAGTCCCTAAAGCCCTTAGAGCCTTTAGAACCTTTAGAATCCTTTAGGATTTCATCCCAGAAAGCGATATGCACCCGATAGAGGCGATAAAGAAGCTGATGAACATCACCCCCGAACAGGAGGAGGCGGTGATGGCGCTCATGCATGAGACCAAGATGGCCAAAGGGGAGACGATAGAGGGTGCCACCACCATCAGCACCCGCGCCTTCTATCTGGCCAAGGGTGCGGCGCGCATCTACTACACCAGCCACGGCCGCGAGCACACCGTCTCTTTCGCCTTCGACGACACCTTTCTCGTTCTCCCGCAGCTGATCAGACGCCAGTATATGGATACGCTCGCCATCCAGTTTCTCGAGCCGTCGAGGCTCATCTCCTTCCGCCATGCCGATGTAAAGACCGAGCTGGAACGCACCCGCAGCGAGGTCTCGCTTGAGTCGATGTTGATCATCAACACCGCTCTGGCCAACTATGTCGGATATCTGGAAGAGCGTGTGCTGGTGATGCAGTCACTTTCGGCGCGTGAGCGCTACGAGTGGGCTCTGCAACGGTTTCCCCGACTTACCGACTGCGCCACCACCACTCAGATTGCGTCGTTCCTGGGGCTGACCAAGGAGACGCTCTACCGCATCAAAAACGGCAACTACCGCAAAACGAAATGAACGAACAACAAATAGCCGCCGGGGCGCTTGACCACTACTCGCGCCGCACAGGCCACACACTGACCCCCAAAGCCGCCCTGATTGATATGGACGGCACTCTGCTCGACTCGATGAAGCTCCACACCATGGCCTGGTACCGCCTGGCCACCGAACTGGGCATCGACTGCACCCGCGAGGAATTCTACCTATACGAGGGGATGACCGGAGCCGAGACCATCAACCGCCTGATGCGCCGGCAGTGGGGACGCGACGCCACCGACCGCGAAAAAACCGAACTCTACCATCGCAAAACGTGTTATTTCAATGAGATGCCCCGGCCTGGAATCATCCCAGGAGCCGACAGAATGATTAAGACTCTGATGGACAGCGGCATACGGCGCGTGCTGGTGACCGGTTCGGGCCAATTGTCGAATCTGGAGCGACTTAACACCGATTTCCCGGGAGCCTTCGCCCCGGATCTGCGCATCACCTCGCGCAATGTGACCCACTGCAAGCCTCATCCCGAACCTTACCTCAAGGGGATGGAGCTCGCCGGAGTGGAGCCGTGGAAGGCCATCGCCATCGAGAACGCTCCCATGGGCGTGCGCTCGGCTTCCGATAGCGGTGCGCTTGCCGTGGCCGTATGCACCGGCCCGATACCTGCCGAAGCGATGCACGAAGCCGGAGCCGACGTGGTCTTCCCCTCGATGGAGGCCTTCGCCGATGTGCTCCCTTATATTTTGAACAAAGACTGAAAACTTACCGACTATGGATACCCGAGTAATCTTTACCAACCAGGTGGAGGAAGCGATCGACAGCGCCGTGGAAGCCATGGCGCCCGCAGGAGTGTATGTGCTTGTTGATACCAATACGGCCAAATATGTGCTTCCGCGCCTGCAGACTGGCTCGAAGGCCATTGCAGCGGCCAAAGTGCTGATGATGAGCGCCGGAGAGGAGAATAAGAACCTCGAGACTCTCGCCCGGGTATGGACCGGGCTCGGCGACGGAGAAGCCACGAGGCGCTCGGTGATGATCAATGTCGGAGGCGGAGTGGTGACCGACCTGGGCGCATTCGCAGCCGCCACCTTCAAGCGCGGAATCCGGTTTATCAACGTGCCCACGACTCTGCTGGGCGCCGTCGACGCCTCGGTGGGCGGCAAGACGGGCATCGACTTCAACAATCTCAAAAATGAGGTGGGTGTGATCCGTCAGGCCGACCTCGTGATAGTCTCCACCACCTTTTTCCGCACTCTCGACAGCCAGCAGATGCTCTCGGGCTATGCCGAAATGGTGAAACATGCAGCCCTGACAGGCCCTGAGGCCGTCAGCCGCCTTCTGCGCTACAACCTTGCCGATTACGACGACGACCAGCTGCTGCGCCTGCTCTGCGAGAGCGTGGAGGTGAAGCGCTCGGTAGTGGATAAAGATCTGAACGACAACGGAGTACGCCGCACTCTCAACCTCGGCCACACCACAGCCCACGCCCTGGAGGCGCTGGCTCTGAAGCGCGGCGCACCCATCGCCCACGGGTATGCCGTGGCTATGGGGATGGTAGTCACTCTGGTGCTCTCGCGCATGCTCAAGGGGTTCCCCTCCGAACGCCTCCACAGCTTCGCCCACTGGGTTAGGGAGACATACGGGACAATGGCCATCACCTGCGACGACTATCCCGAACTTCTGCAGGCCATGACTCACGACAAGAAAAACCATCGCGCCGGCGAGGTGATGTTCGTGCTGCTCAAAGACTGGGGACAGCCCGAAATCGACCAGAGCGTCGACGCTAAGACCATCGAAGCCGCCCTCGACATCTACCGCGACCTGATGGGCATCTGACCCCCGGCCTGCTACTTGGCTGCAGGGGCATTGCTGTGAACTGGCGGATAATTGGAAAATATTTTGTAACTTTGCGCGAAAATGGGGAAGTATAAATCAATCGATTGAAAAATGAATATTTCTTACAAATGGCTTAAGGACTACCTGACCTTCGACCTGGCTCCGGAGAAAGTGTCGGAAGCCCTGACATCCATCGGGTTGGAGACAGACGGCCTGGAAGAGGTAGAGACCATAAAAGGCGGCCTTAAAGGGCTGGTAATCGGCAAAGTGATCACATGCATGGAGCATCCCGACAGCGACCATCTGCACATCACCACAGTGGACCTCGGCGACGGACAGCCTACCCAGATCGTCTGCGGCGCTCCCAATGTGGCAGCCGGTCAGACGGTGGTAGTGGCCACAGTCGGCTGCAAACTCTACGACGGCGATAAGGAATTCGCCATCAAGAAATCAAAAATACGCGGTGTGGAATCGTTTGGCATGATCTGCGCCGAAGACGAAATCGGCGTGGGCAAATCTCACGACGGCATCATCGTAATCCCCGAAGACAAGGCACCCAAAGCCGGCACTCCCGCAGCCGAATATTTCGGCGTGGAGAGCGACTGGGTGATGGAGGTGGACCTCACCCCCAACCGCATCGACGCAGCCAGCCACTACGGCGTGGCCCGCGACCTGGCTGCCTATCTCGACTGCCATCTGGCCCACAGCGACCTGAAGAAGCCTTCGGTCGACAATTTCCACCCCGACCGTGCCGACGGCGCTATCCCAGTTGAGGTGATCGACACTCTGGGCGCTCCGCGCTATTGCGGCCTCACCATCCGAGGCGTGAAAGTGGCCGAAAGCCCTGAATGGCTGCGCAACCGCCTGGAAACCATAGGCGTACGCTCGATAAACAATATCGTCGACATCACCAATTATATCCTCCACGGCATCGGCCAGCCGCTCCACTGCTTCGACCTCAAAACCATCGAGGGCGGACGCATCGTGGTCAAGACAGTGGCTGAAGGCACACCCTTCACCACTCTCGACGGCGTAGAGCGCAAACTTTCCGAAGCCGACCTGATGATCTGCGACACCAATAAGCCGCTCTGCATCGCCGGTGTGTTCGGAGGCCTGAACTCGGGCGTTACCGAGCAGACCACCGACATCTTCCTGGAAAGCGCCTACTTCAATCCGACGCGCGTGCGCCGCACAGCGCGCCGCCACGGCCTGAGCACCGACGCCTCGTTCCGCTATGAGCGCGGGCTCGACCCCAACGCCACCGTCTACGCCATCAAGCTCGCCGCCATTCTGGTGAAGCAGCTCGCCGGCGGTGAAATCTGTGGCGATATTGTCGATATCTATCCCTCACCCGTAGAGCCTTTCAAGGTTGAGCTGAGCTACAACTACCTCAACTCGCTCATCGGCAAAGATATAGCCCACACTGAAGTGGACGCTATCCTCAATTCGCTCGAAATCGAAATCACGGGCCGTCCCGACCTGGACACCGTGCAGCTGGCAGTGCCGACCTATCGCGTCGACGTGACCCGTCCCTGCGACGTGGTGGAGGATGTGCTCCGCATCTATGGCTACAACAATGTGGAGATTTCCACCACTGTCCACTCCTCGCTGCAGCTTAAGACGCTGACCGACAGCTCCGACGACCTCCAGCGCCTGATTTCAGAACAGCTCACCGGATGCGGATTCAACGAAATCCTCAACAACTCGCTGACCGCCGAAGGGTATTACACCGACCTTACGGCCTATCCCGCCGACCACTGCGTGAAACTCCTGAATCCGCTCAGCACCGACCTGAACGTGATGCGCCAGACCCTGCTGTTCGGCGGTCTGGAGTCGATAGCCCACAATGTCAACCGCCGCCATGCCGACCTGGCTTTCTATGAGTTCGGCAATGTCTACACAGCCAACCCCGCGGTGGAATCAACATCGGAGGCTCCCCTGGCTCCCTTCAGCGAAAGCGCCCACATGGCTCTCTGGCTCACCGGCAATTCACGCCATTCCAACTGGGCCCGTCAGGCAGAAGAATTCACATTCTTCGACCTCAAAGGGTATGTGGCCAACATTCTCGCCCGTTTGGGCCTGTCAGCCAACGAAATCGCCCTTAACAAGCTGACCGACAACAACATCTACTCCGCTGCGCTCGAAATCAAGACCCGCAATGGAAAGCTCCTCGGCAGCATGGGTCAGGTGGCTAAGACGGCGCTGGTAAAGGCCGACATCAAGCAGCCGGTATTCTACGCCGAGTTCGACTGGGGTGCACTGGTGAAACTGGCCGTTAAGAAGAAGGCCGAATTCACCCCGCTGCCCAAGACTCTGCCCGTGAAACGCGACCTCGCCCTGCTGGTCGACAACGCTGTCACAATGGCTCAGATCGAAGCCGTAGTGGCCGAAAGCGAACGCCGCCTGCTGCGCGGTGTGGAGCTCTTCGACGTGTACGAAGGGAAAAATCTCCCCGCCGGCAAAAAGTCGTATGCCATCTCCATCACGCTTCAGGACACCGAGAAAACCCTTCAGGACAAGCAGATCGACGCCACCATGGCCAAGGTAATCAAGAACCTCCAGACCAAGCTCTGCGCCGAGCTTCGCTAACCTACCGTCAGACAGAATAATAAAATCACAGATAAAACATACAATATGGGACGCGCATTTGAATATCGCAAAGCCAGAAAACTCAAACGCTGGGGCAACATGAGCCGCACGTTTACTCGTATCGGTAAGGAAATCACCATCGCCGTTAAGGCCGGCGGCCCCGATCCTTCCACCAACCCGCGCCTTCGCGCACTGATGCAGAACGCCAAGGCTGAAAACATGCCTAAGGACACTGTGGAACGCGCCATCAAAAAGGCCACCGACAAAGACGCAAAAGACTATAAGGAAATCACTTACGAAGGATACGGCCCCTACGGCATCGCAATCTTCGTAGAAGCTGCCACCGACAACAACACCCGCACAGTGGCCAACGTGCGTTCCTATTTCACCAAACACGGCGGCTCGCTCGGCACTCAAGGCTCGCTGACCTTCCTCTTCGACCATAAGGTAGTGCTGAAGATTCAGCCGAAACCCGACATGAGCCTCGAAGACCTCGAACTTGAACTTATCGATTACGGCGTGGACGAAGTCGAGCAGGACGAGGAAGAAGGAACCGTATTGCTCTACGGCCCGTTTGAGGAATACAGCAACATCCAGCAGTATCTCGAAGGAAACGGCTTCGAAATCCTCTCTACCGAATTCGTTCGCATCCCCAACGATGTGAAGGAGGTAACCGAAGAGCAGCGCGAAAGCCTCGACAAACTTCTCGAGAAACTCGAAGAAGACGAGGATGTGCAGAATGTATTCCACAACATCGCCGAATAATCCACGGCCTTGAAAGCCAAAGGAATATACATTCCAAAACCCACTAACCTAAACTGAACGAAAGAATGTTTTCGGGAATTGTAGAAGAAGCGGCCACAGTGGTCAAAGCTGTGCGCGAAGGCGGCAACGTCCACCTGACGCTCAGATGCAGTTTTGTCGACGAGCTGAAAATCGACCAGTCGGTAGCCCACAACGGGGTCTGCCTGACGGTGGTGGCTATCGCCGACGGCACCTACACCGTGACAGCCATCGAGGAGACGCTGCGCCGCAGCAATTTAGGCCTGCTCAAAGAGGGCGACAGAGTGAACGTGGAGCGCTGCATGCTGATGAACGGCCGACTGGACGGCCACATCGTGCAAGGCCACGTAGACTGCACCGCCCGCTGCGAAGCCATCGAGGAGGTGGAGGGAAGCCGCTACTTCCTGTTCCGCTACGAGGTGGACGAGGCTATGGCCCGCAAGGGTTACGTCACAGTGGAAAAAGGATCGGTTACGGTCAACGGCGTCAGCCTGACGGTCTGCGACTCCGAGCGCGACTCTTTCCGCGTAGCTATCATCCCCTATACCTTCGAGCATACGAATTTCGGCGACATCCGGGTAGGCTCCACAGTCAATATCGAATTCGACATCATCGGAAAATACCTCGCCCGGCTGGCCACCTGCCTCTGACGTTCCACTCACATTCAATTCTACCAACAACAAAATGAAAGCCGCCTTCGGGTGGCTTTTATTTTGTTGAAATAACGGAATTTACTAAATTTGCAGATGGGGGTCGCCCAATGGCGGCCATACGTATGCCATGAAGATTATACTTACATTCAAACGATCAATGCTCGCAGCCGCCGTGGCTGCGGCAGCAATGAGCGCTCAGGCGCAAGTGATAGAAAATCTGCAACCTCTGGGGAGCGTCAGCTGGACCACACCCGAAGGGAGAGTTGTGACGGTGGAAGCCATCACAGCCAACATCTTTAAAGTCAGCAATACAGCCGCCAAAAAAGCGGCTCACGGACTTACGGCCGACAATGCTGATGCCGTATTGAAAGGCACGAAAGGCGGTCTTCATGCCGTGGTCGACGAGGCCACGGGGTCGGTGATGATTCTTTCGCCCGACGGACGCGGAATCTTCGACTCCGGCAAACGTCAGGAGGGGATCCGCGCTCTCGACAGCGATAAGATCCGCGATGGTAAGGTTGGCGCCAAGCGCTTTTCGCTCAAGCAGTTGGGCGACGGGCACACCTATTTCGGAGCCGGAGAGCGCGGCCACAAACTGAATTTTGCCGGCGATACTCTGGTGAACTACAACCGCCAGAACTACGGCTACACAGGCACCGACCCGCGCATCTCGCAGATGAACATCACCATGCCCCTTCTGATAAGCGGCGACGGCTCAGCCATCCTCTTTGACGATTTCGCACAGTCGGCCATGACAGCCGGTGAGACGGTGGAATACACCACCGTAGCTCCCGGCGATGTGGCTTACTACTATGTTTCATCGCCCGACGGACTGAAGGGATTGCCCGAAGAATTGTCAAAAATCATTGGCACTCAGCCGCTTCCTCCGCTGTGGAGCCTCGGCTACATCACCTCGAAATATGGCTATAAGACTGCGGCTGAGGCTGATTCGGTGGTATCGGTGCTAAAGCGCGACGGCTATCCGCTCGACGGCATGGTGCTCGACCTCTATTGGTATGGAAAAGAGCAGGATATGGGCCGCCTGGCATGGGAACCGACCACCTGGCCCGACCATGCCAAGGTGCTTAAACGTCTGAAAGACAAAGGAGTAAACATGGTGGCAATCTCACAGCCATACGTGCTCCGCAACGGCAAGGGGTTGGACAATTACAACTATCTGGCTTCCAAGGGGATGCTCGGTAAGGATGAGAAGGGCGCAGTGCGCGACGTAACCATCTGGGTAGGCGAAGGCGGGATGCTCGACGTATCCAACCCTGCGACAAGGGAGTGGCTGTCAGAAGTTTACAAGAAAAATACCGATGAAGGTATGACAGGCTGGTGGGGCGACCTGGGCGAACCGGAAGTGCACCCCGACAGCATGTATCATTATAACGGGCTGACTACCAGAGAATACCATAATCTTTACGGCAATGAATGGAGCAAAATCATCTCTGACCTCTTTGCCAAAGAATACCCCGACCGGCGCCTGATGACGCTCATGCGAGGGGGTACTACGGGGCTGCAGCGCTATTCAGTGTTCCCCTGGTCAACCGACGTGAGCCGCTCGTGGGGCGGTCTGGAGCCTCAGATCCGTATTATGCTCAACTCCGGACTCAGCGGCATGGGCTACATGAGCCACGATGTGGGCGGTTTCGCCATCGATGAAGAAAACCCCTATGAACCTGAACTTTACGTACGCTGGCTGCAGCTGGGTCTGTTCTCGCCTGTGCTCCGCACTCACGCTCAGGCCACAGCCGAACCGTTCCATTATCCTGACCAGCAGGGGATTATACTCCCCATCATCAAAGAGCGTTACCGCTGGCTCCCCTACAATTACACCTTAGCATACGAAAACGCCGCTACGGGGATGCCGCTGGTGCGTCCCGTAGGTCTGTACAGCTCAGATCCTCAGGCGTATGCTGATGTGGAAGATGAATATCTCTGGGGCCGCGACGTGCTCGTGGCGCCGGTGCTGACCAAAGGAGCCACTGAGCGCCAAGTGCGTCTTCCCGAAGGCAAATGGGTGAATCTCAACGGTTTAAACCAAACAGTTGAAGGAGATACCACCCTTACGGTTGCGGCTCCGCTTGAGGTAATCCCCATGTTTGCCCGCGCCGGAGCCCTGCTGACCAAGGCCGACTACAAGATGGAGAACACCCGCGACTATACTCCTGCGAATTACACTGTGGATTATTATCCCGTTGAGGGTGTGGGAGTTACCGAGGCTGAGATGTTTGAGGACAACATGACCACGCCCGATACGCTCCGAAAGGGCGCCTACGCTCTGCTGAAGCTTCAGGCAGATAATTCCAGCGAGGCTATAGTGCTGACTGCCAACGTAGAAGGCAGCTACGAGGGGATGCCCGCCAAACGCGCTCTTACCTTCAGAATCCATAATGTAGCCTCGCCCAAGAGCGTCAGCACTACCGCCGGCGGCAAAAAGCTGAAAGCAGCCACTAACTACAATTCTGAGGCCAAAGTTCTGACAGTCAGCGTCAAAAACTGGATGGGCAAGGACCTGAAAATCACCATCGACAAATAATGAATCAATTATTAATCAATAAATTAAGTATATAATTGCCCGATGGGCAACCTTAAATCCTTACCATACCGAGAGATGAAGATATTTGCGACGATGCTGGCGGCAGCGCTGCCGCTGATGGCCATGGGCAATCGCCCTGACAGCCTGATGCTGTTTTCCTATGCCAATCCCAACGGCGAAGGCGGCCTGAAACTGGCCTGGAGCGCCGACGGAGAGCACTGGACAAAACTGAATTCCGGAAATTCCGTGGTCAACTCCGACTTCGGTCCGTGGGGCTCGATGAAGAAGATGTATGAGCCGAAGCTGACACAGGCCGCCGACGGCATGTGGGTGGCCACATGGAAACTCAAGCCGGACAACGACGCCACGGCCATGGCTCTCTCGGAAGACCTTATCCATTGGGGCGCACAGACTTACGCCCAAGGCGAGCAGAAATATGAGCCCAAGCCGGGCCATGCTTCGGCCGTAAGCACTCTGACTCCGGCTAAGGCCAAGGTGGGAAGCAAGGAGTATGTCGGATGGGTGAATATGGTGCCCGCATCGACAGTGGAAACTCTGGAGGCATGGGGTGATGCCCGCGCCCGACATAACGAACTCTACGACCAGACGATGAGCGAGGATTCGCGCCGGTTTGCCGACCTGACGCCCCTGAAAGGGAAACTGACCGTATATCCCGAGCAGCGCAAACGCATAAGCGACAAGCTGATGGGTATCTTCTTCGAGGATATCAACTATTCCGCCGACGGCGGCCTGTATGCCGAACTGGTGCGCAACCGCGACTTCGAATTCACACCGCGCGACCACCGCGGCTGGGGTCCGGCCACAGCCTGGAGCCTGCGCAACGCCGATGGCGACTCCGTCACGCTGACCATCGCCACTGAAAACCCCATCCACGCCAACAATCCGCATTACGTCACCCTACAAGGCGGCGACTGCCTCACGAACGAAGGCTTCGACGGGATTCCGGTGAAGAAAGGGGAGAAATATTTCGTGAGTCTTTTCGGCAGAGCCGTAAAGGGCGGTGCCAATCGTGCTATAGTGCAATTGATTGACCCACAGGGTAATATTATCGGCAAAGCCGACCTGAAATTTGGAAAGAAAGGGTGGAAAAAAGCCGAGACCACACTGACGGCCTCGCAAAGCTGCAAGGATGCCACCCTGCGGGTGAGCGTACCCGAAGGGGCGACAGCCGACCTCGATATGATTTCGCTGATGCCCGAGAAAACATTCAAAGGGCGCCGCAACGGCCTGCGTGAAGATCTGGCACAGACTTTGGCCGACCTTAATCCGAAGTTTGTACGCTTCCCCGGCGGATGTGTGGCCCATGGCGACGGCATCGACAATATCTACGACTGGAAGGGTTCGATCGGACCGCTCGAAGCGCGCAAGCCGCTGAGCAATCTCTGGGGATACCATCAGACCCGCGGACTGGGTTATCACGAATATTTCCTCTTTTGTGAGGACATCGGCGCCCAGCCGCTCCCGGTGGTTGCTGCCGGAGTACCCTGCCAGAATTCGGGAAAGAGCTGGCACGGAGCGCATGATCTGGTCACCTCATGCGGTCAGCAGGGCGGTATCCCGATGGATTCGCTCGACAGCTATATCCAGGATGTGCTCGACCTTATCGAGTATGCCAACGGCGACGCCAAGACCACCCGCTGGGGCCGCGAACGCGCCAAAGCCGGACACCCTGCTCCCTTCAATCTAAAGATGATAGGGATAGGAAATGAGGATATGATCACCGAGGTATTTGCCGAGCGCTTTAAAGCGATCAACAAGGCTGTGACAGCGAAATATCCTGATATCAAGGTGGTTGGCACAGTCGGCCCGTTCTATGAAGGCACCGACTACGATCTGGGCTGGCAGCTGGCCACCGAAGAAGGCCTTCCGCTTGTCGACGAGCACTACTATGTGAAGCCCGGCTGGCTTATCCACAATCAGCATTACTACGACTACTACGACCGTAAAAAGCCTCACGTATATCTGGGCGAATGGGCCGCCCACCTCGACGGACGTCCGTCGAACATCGAGACAGCTCTGGCCGAAGCCCTCTGGCTGACAGCCGTAGAGCGCAACGCCGATGTGGTGGAGATAGCCTCATATGCCCCGCTGCTGGCCAAAGAGAAGCATACGCAGTGGCGTCCCGACCTGATTTACTTCAACAATTCCGAAGTGAAACCGACTGTCGACTACTACATTCAGCAGCTGTACGGCGAAAATCCCGGAGCCGAGTATGTCAGCTCGGAGCTGAAACTCGACGGAGGTCAGCGCGCCGACGTGACGCGCCGCGTGGCCGTTTCTGTGACGCTTTCGCCCGAAGGGAAGGAGATAGTCAAGATAGCCAACCTGCTTCCGGTGGAAGTGACCCTCGAACTGGAGGGGGTAGATGGCGGCAAAGAGTTCACGCGTACCGAAATCAGCGGCAAACCCGCCGATACAGATTCCAAACCCGTCGAGAAGCACGCCTGGACCTCAGGCCAGCAAATCACCCTCCCCGCCTATTCCTTTACCCTCCTCAGAGAAAATTAAGAGCCGAGGATAAGGAGGAAAAGCGAGAGGAGGAGGATTGAGAGGTCGATGAGCTTTTGGCGGATGTGCTGCTCGTGAAGCACCCAGATACCGAAAGCGAACGACACCAGCACGCTGCCGCGGCGGATCATCGACACCACCGAAATCATGGAGTCGGGCTGCGAAAGCGAATAGAAATAGCAGATGTCGGCTCCGGTGAGGAACACCGAGATGCCTACTATCGACCAGCGCCAATGAAATGCCGTATCGGAATGGCTGCCCCCGCGGGTGGCCATTGCCGTACGTGTAAGAATCAGTACCACCCCACTCATAATGATGGCCTGATACAGCGAATACCATGCCTGAACCTCCAGCGGACGGTACATCCCCAGCAGGTATTTATCGTAGAGTGCCGATACAGCGCCTAAAACAGTGGCTCCTATCGACATCCATAGCCACCGCGAATGTTTGAACGAGAAACCCTCTTTGGAGCCTATGCGCGATATGAAGAAGAGCGAAGCGAACCCCAGCAGTATACCCGTCCACTGGAGCAGATTGAGTCTTTCGCCAAATATCAGAAGCGCTCCGACGAGCACCATTACCGGACGGGTTGCATTGATAGGCCCCTGGATGGTGAGCGGAAGATGCTTTATAGCGAAATATCCGAGTATCCACGATGAAAGCACTATCACAGCCTTGGCCACAATCTGCAGATGTCCCGTAATGGTGTTGCCAAGACCGTAGTTGCCTTCAAGTATGCCTGAGATGAGCACTGGCGAGAGAAGGAGAGTGCCGAACACAGTGTTAAGAAGAAGCACTATGGGGACATTATTCCCCTTCAGCGAAATCTTCTTCATTATATCGTAGAAGCCCAGTCCGACGGCCGAGCATATAGCGAGCAGGATCCACATAAAGTTATCAGAAGTTATTAGAGCGGCTTTTAATTCGGGTGCAAAATTAGTAAATTTGTATTATATGGGGCCTCGGAGCCTGATACAAAATTTCATCCGGCCCGCATCCATAAAATTTTCCACTTTACTGTGGAAAAAGGTGTGGAAAAGTAGGGTGGAAAAAAGTAATATAAAAGTTGGCTTTGATAGATGGAGAAAGGGTATATAAAAGAAAATGAACGCCGCAAAATATTGCATACGGAGTTTATGAGCGGGTTATCTCAGGGATTTTCCACAGAAAAAGGTATGGAATGTGGGAGAAAGTTGCTAACTTTGCACATTATCAACATGATGTTGATAAACATAGGTAATGGCTGATTATCAAAGCTTGGGGAGTTGATAAAGTATGGAATACTGCTTGATAAACTTCAATAACCCTAAAATGCAAGAAAAGCGCTTAGAAGTTTTCCAAGGTTTCAACAGCTATTATTCATATTAGGGGGAAGAGATTTTTTAAAGATAAATTTTTCAATTCATAGAATTATAAATAAATGAATGTTGAAAAAGGTTTCGTAGACGCTCCGATAGAGGAGGGGATTGACCTCAAACAGGCGATTCTTCAGTTGAAGAAGGAAAAGAATGCAGCCATTCTGGCCCACTACTATCAGAAGAAGGAGATACAGGAAGTGGCCGACTTCATCGGCGACTCGCTGGCCTTGGCCCGTATCGCCCAGCGTCTGGATAATCCGATCATAGTGATGTGCGGAGTCCACTTCATGGGAGAGACGGCCAAGATACTCTGTCCTGACAAGAAGGTGCTCCTTCCCGATGTGAACGCCGGATGTTCGCTGGCCGATTCGTGTAAGGCTGAAGATCTGAAAAAGGTGAAGGAGGAAAATCCCGGGCTGACGGTGGTAAGCTATGTCAACACCACAGCCGATGTGAAGGCTCTGACTGATGTGGTGGTCACATCTTCCAACGCCCTGCAGATTGTGGATGCTCTGCCCAAGGATGCAAGAATCCTGTTTGGCCCCGACCGCAATCTCGGAAGCTACGTCAGTGCCCGCACCGGCAGGGAGATGAAGATATGGGATGGTGCATGCCATGTGCATGAGCAATTTTCCACCGAGGGGATTGTGGCTCTCAAGAAAGAGCATCCCGGGGCGAAGGTGCTGGTGCATCCCGAATGTAAGAAGTCGATAGTGATACTTGCCGACAAGGTAGGGTCAACGGCAGCCCTGCTGAAATATGCTCAGCAGAGTGATGCCGCCGAATTCATAGTGGCCACAGAGCCGGGAATCATCGTCGAGATGCAGAAGAGCTGCCCCGGCAAGACTTTCATCCCGGCTCCGCCCGAGACGAGCGAAGGCACCGTGGGCTGCGGATGCAACGACTGCGCCTATATGAAGCTCAACACCCTCGAAAAGCTTTACAACACTCTCAAATATGAGCTTCCGGAGGTGAAGGTTGATGAAGAAGTGGCAGCCAAGGCTATAAAACCTATCGAGAAGATGCTCGAAATGAGCGAACAACTCGGCATTTAAGCCTTCTAACTCTGTAGAGGCTCTGCTAATAATAAACCAAGGGGAAAATAAGAAAAATTTGATTATGGAATACAAGCATAAAGAGATTGAGAAGCGCTGGCAGCAGCGATGGAAAGAAGATAAGACATACAAGGCTGAAATCGACGGGAAGAAGCCGAAGTATTATGTACTGGATATGTTCCCCTATCCGTCGGGAGCCGGTCTTCATGTAGGACACCCGCTGGGATATATAGCATCCGATATTCTTGCCCGCTACAAGCGTCTGAAAGGTTTCAATGTGCTTCATCCGATGGGTTACGACGCCTACGGTCTGCCGGCAGAGCAGTATGCCATCCAGACAGGCCAGCATCCCGAAGTTACTACAAAGAAAAATATCGCCCGCTATCGCGAGCAGCTTGACAACATAGGCTTCTGCTTCGATTGGGACCGCGAAGTGCGTACCTGCGATCCCGGCTACTATAAATGGACCCAGTGGGCTTTCATCCAGATGTTCTCCCACTATTACGACACCAGGGAGCAGAAAGCCAAACCTATCGCCGACCTGATCGCCCACTTCGAAGCTAAAGGCACCGAAGGGGTTCATGCCGCAGCTTCCAAAGAGCTGAAGTTTAAGGCTGAGCAATGGAAGGCTATGGATGAAAAGCAGAAGTCGGACACCCTGATGAACTACCGCATTGCCTATCTCGGCAATACGATGGTAAACTGGTGTCCGAAACTCGGCACTGTGCTTGCCAACGACGAAGTGAGCGAAGGTGTGAGCGTGCGCGGCGGTTACCCAGTGGAGCAGAAACTGATGTATCAGTGGTGTCTGCGCGTCAGCGCCTATGCCGAAAGACTGCTTGCCGGACTGGAGAAACTTCAGTGGAGCGACTCCATCAAGGAGACACAGCGCAACTGGATAGGAAAGTCGGAAGGCGCCGAGATGCAGTTCAAGGTGAAGGACAGCGATGTGGAGATGACTATCTTCACCACCCGTGCCGACACCGTGTTCGGCGTCACCTTCATGGTTCTGGCTCCCGAGAGCAAATATGTGGACATGGTGACCACTCCGGAAAAGAAAGCTGAAGTGGAGGCTTACCGTCAGGAAATCAAGCATAAGACAGAGCGCGAGCGCATGATTGATAAGAAAGTGAGCGGCGTATGGACGGGTGCTTATGCCATCAATCCGCTGTCGGGCAAGGAGATACCCATTTGGGTGAGCGACTATGTGCTTGCCGGCTACGGCACAGGCGCCATCATGGCCGTTCCGGCTCATGACAGCCGCGACTATGCTTTCGCCAAACATTTTGATCTCCCGATTATCCCGCTCATCGAGGGTGCCGACGTCAGCGAGCAGAGCTACGATGCCAAGGAGGGTAAAGTGATAAATTCATGCGGAGGCGAGCTTGATCTTAACGGTCTCGACGTAAAGGAAGCTATCGCCAAAACCAAGCGATTTATCGAAGAAAAGGGGATAGGCAAAGTAAAGACCAACTATCGTCTGCGCGATGCCATCTTCAGCCGTCAGCGTTACTGGGGCGAGCCTTTCCCCGTATATTACAAGGATGGAATACCCCACATGCTCAGCGAAGACTGCCTGCCGCTGCAGTTGCCCGAAATAGACAAATATCTCCCCACCGAGACGGGCGAACCGCCGCTGGGCCGAGCCAAAGGATGGGAAACTCCCGAAGGGTATAAGCTCGAACTGAACACAATGCCGGGCTTTGCAGGCTCGTCGGCCTACTATCTGCGCTATATGGATCCCCATAACGATCAGGCGCTGGTAGGGAAAGAAGCCAACGACTACTGGCGTTCGGTTGACCTCTATGTCGGCGGAACGGAGCATGCCACAGGCCATCTGATTTATTCGCGCTTCTGGAATAAATTTCTTTACGACCTGGGCAAGGTGTGCGAGGACGAACCCTTCAAGAAACTTATCAACCAGGGCATGATTCAGGGACGAAGCAATTTCGTCTACCGCATCAAGGATACGAACACCTTCGTGTCGCTCGGACTCAAGGATAAATACGATGTAACGCCCATCCATGTGGATGTGAACATCGTCAGCAACGATATCCTCGACGTTGAAGCCTTCAAGGCATGGCGTCCGGAGTATGCCACCGCCGAATTTATCCTCGAAGATGGCAAATATGTTTGCGGCTGGGCTGTGGAAAAGATGTCGAAATCGATGTTCAATGTAGTGAACCCCGACGACATAGTGGAGAAATACGGCGCGGATACGCTGCGACTCTATGAGATGTTCCTCGGTCCGGTGGAGCAGAGCAAGCCGTGGGATACCAACGGTATCGACGGTGTGAACCGCTTCATCAAGAAACTCTGGAACCTCTTCTATAAGGGCGACCAGTGGCTCGTGACGGATGAAAAGTCGAGCGCCGAATCTCTCAAATCTATTCATAAACTCATCAAGAAGGTGACGGCCGACATCGAGGCGTTCTCATACAATACCTCGGTGAGCGCATTCATGATCTGCGTGAACGAACTTACCCAGCAGAAATGCCATTCACGCGAGGTGCTGGAGATGCTGGTAGTGCTCCTTGCTCCGTTTGCGCCCCATGTATGCGAGGAACTCTGGCATGCTCTCGGCCATGAAAGCTCGGTTTGCGACGCCCAGTGGCCCGACTGGAACGAGGAATATCTGGTTGAAAAGAATGTGACCTATCCGGTAAGTTTCAACGGCAAACCGCGCTTCAATCTTACCGTTGCAGTCGATACGCCTGCCGCCGACATTGAGAAAGCCGCTCTGAGCGATCCGGCAGCTGCCAAATGGCTCGAAGGAAAGACCGTGAAGAAAGTAATCGTAGTGCCCGGCAAGATAGTCAATATCGTAATCGGGTAAAATTTGGAGCTAAAGCTCTGAACCATATATAAATATATTATGGATTGGGAGCTTTTAGAGTGAAAATTGATGGAAGGAAGGAGAAAAGAAAGTAGTAATCTCTGTCCGGGAGCCCGATGGTGGGGTCTCGGATGGGGATTTTGCTTGTTTGTAGCCCTGTATACGCTGCTAATGGGGGCGTTTCAATGGTGGGTGATGACCGGGAGAGACGATGTGAAGTTTATGCTGTGGATGGGGGAGTTTATGGGGAGAGATGCTACCGACGGAATCAGCAACATAGGCCTCGGCTTCAGTTTTGAGGGGCTGCGGGCCTATATTCAGGAATTGCGCATGCTGGAAAACGGGCGCATCACCTCGTGGGTGGCTCCGCTGTTTACGGCCTACTGTCCCGAGTGGGTTAGGGCGGCTATCTACGGATTGTCGGCGGGGGTGATGATGCTCATGGCCGGCAAACTAAGTATCAGCTACGGATCGGGTGTTTCAGAAGAAACGCCGGAAATTTCAGAAGAAAGAAGATGGATAATACCGGCGTGCGTAGCGCTTGGGGTGGTCACGCTCTTGCCATGGAGAGACGGAATGGCATATTTTGCCTTCGGCCTGAATTATGTGACGGAATCTGTGCTGATGCTTGCAGCTATTTGGCTGATCTGCCGGATAAAGATGGAGGCTAAGTGGTGGATGTGGCCGGCGCTGATGATTTTGGTATGGCTGACAGCGCGGATACATGAGGGTTTCGGCCTGCCGCTGTTGGCCGGAATGGTGACAGCTTTGAAATTCAAAGATTTAAGGACAAAGCCGCTCTATTGGCTGACTTTAGCTGTGCTTTTGGCGGCCAACTGCCTGACGGCTATAAATCCGGCTGTAAGCCGGAGGCTGGCGCAGGTGGCTGGAGAGGTTGTATTCAGCCAGACGTCACTGATAAAGTTTGCCGTCAAGGGGATACTGGTGGAAGGGATTGTGGCCGCATGGATTGTGATGCTCTGCAGCCAAAAGTGGAGGAGGAAGTTGAGGAGACTCGTGGATGACCCTGTGGCCTTGATCTGCGCGGTGACGATGCTGGGCAGCTATGCCATATCGCTGAAGATGCTTGGCGGCCATAGGTCGCTATGGTGCGCCAATCTTATGGCTATTATATTGATGGCCAAGATGATAGACTTTCCTGTTTGGAAATGGTGGAAGATAGTGGCAGGGATGGTATATGCTGTGTTGCTGATATTTTTGGTCAGCGTGGTGTGCCGCCAGCGGATGCTATGGCAGCAGGATAAGGAGATTATGGAGCTGCATAAGGTAAGCTCCACGGGGACAGTATATTACGACATTATTGAATTTCCGCGCCTGTCAGACTGGGGGTATACTACCGCTGACCGATGGAGGAAAAAAGACTGCCATGAAGGCTACAATTGCTATTCTTCGTTATCGGCAGGAATCTTTACAGTGGTGCCGACGGCGCTTGAGGGCTTCGAGGGTTCCCGGTGGGAAAAGTGCATAATCGAAACCTCAGAAGGTGAGATAGAAGCGATGGATGTTAAAGGGGTATTACTGGCCGAAAGGTCTGAGTTGCAGCGGTTTAATCCCGAAGAAGAGAAAAGCATGATAAATATGGGAAGCTATCAGGCGATGCCGTTCATAGCCGGCGACGGACAGCTTTACTACTATCTGGTAAGATTTTAGAGCCGGTTTGCCAATAGATGATAACGGCTCTTAACCGGTGACGCAGATTTCTACCTGTCGTGAGCAGTTGGCAGATCGGCGGCGACGCGCAGGCGGGGAGGGCAATAAATGGGGTGATATGACGTTAATTAATAGGAAAAATATACCTATGAAATTAGCTGAAATCAAAATATATAGAGAATTATTTGCCAAGCGGACTGCTGAAAGGGCTACAGGAGGGCTTAAAGGCTGGGCGAGGGAAAGATCTGCCGGGCTTTTGGTCCGGGCTGTCGTGGCCCTTTTTGCCGTATTCGCGGCCGGTCAAGCGTTCGGATTCGATCTGAGCACCTATGCCGAAAAGTCGAAACTTTCGTCGGGCAAATGGGTGAAAGTATCGGTCAGCTCTACCGGGATGTATCAGATTCCGGAGGCAACGTTGCGCAACTGGGGTTTAGAGCCCTCAAAAACAAAGGTTTACGGCTACGGAGCCCGTCGAGTGCCCGATTATATGCAGCTGTCGACATTTGCCGACGATGTGCCTCAGACCCCTTCGGAATATGTCAGCGGACGCGGCGTGTATTTCTACGCCGAGGGTCCGGTGACCTGGAGCAGCCGTCTCACAGGCTACTATCAGCCTGTGCAGAACCCGTTTACGCTCGTAGGCTACTATTTTCTGAGTGATTCCGACCCTGAGGAGCGTCTGGCTCCCGGCACATCCGGCTCTGAGGCTGAGGCAGGGGAGACCACAGTGTTTCTCGACCGGCTCTATCACGAGCTGGAGCGCGTCTCCCCCGGGGAGAACGGCTTTCTGCTCGTAGGCGAGGATTTCCGTCTTACTCCGCAGCAATCATTTGAATTTCAGCTTACTGACGCTGTCGACGGCGGAGTCGGACGTATCCAGACATCGTTCGTATCGAAGATTGTAAGCGGCGAAGGGCGTGTGAGTCACAGCATTAACGGCACAGAACTTAGTTTTTCGTCGGCCGACCGCATCGCGGCCAATACCGATGTACACAGCGCCGGACTGGAGTCGCTCAGCCGCAAGACCTTCGAAGTGAAAGGATCAAAACTGACGGTAGGCATCAGGTTTACCCCCACCGGATCGGTGAGCTCGGCCAATCTGAACTATATCGGCATCAGCTATGAGCGCAAGCTGAAGTTGCCTCAGAGCAAGCGACTGCAATTCTGGTACGACCGGATGAAAGTCACCATGGAGGGAGCCACCGAAGGGATGCGTCTGTGGGATGTGACCGACCCGATGGCTATTACGGCTGTCTCGGCGCGTATTGCCGACGGAAAAGCCTCATGGCAAAGCTCTTACGGTAACACCATGCGCAGTTATGTGGCCTGGGATCCCAAGGGTACCTTCCCCACTCCTACGCTGGAGAGCAATGTGTCGGCTCAGAATCTTCACGGGCTGAAAACGCCTGATATGGTGATATTTACGCCTGCTGAATGGAAAAATCAGGCCGAGAGGCTGGCGCAGGTGCACCGCGACGACGAGATCGACCCGCTGGAGGTGCTGGTGCTGACCCCTCAGCAGATTTACAACGAATTTTCGTCGGGTTCGCCCGATGTGCAGGCTTTCCGCAAGCTTATGAAGATGCTCTACGACCGCGGCAACGCCGGTCAGGGGAAGAAACTGCGCTATGCCATATTTATGGGCCGGCCCACCTACGATCCGCGACTGCTGACAGCCGACGTGCAGGCTCTGAAATACCCGATGCTCCCCTCGTGGTTCTCCGACTCCGGACTCAACGAGAACACGGCCTTCACCAGCGACGACCCGCTGTCGTTTCTGGAAGATGACTCGGGACTTTATCAGGGCCGCGACTATCTGTCGGTGGCCATCGGGCGTCTGCCCGTCACATCCGTGAGCGAGGCTCGCAACGCTGTGGACAAAATCATAGCCTACAGCAACAAGATGCCCAAGACCTCGTGGAAAAACTCCGTGCTGGTGTTTGCCGACGATCAGGACAGCGGACAGCATATGACTCAGGCCAACACCATGGCCGACAATTTCCTCAGCGGCGACTCCGGCAGCGACATCTTCGTGCGCAAACTCTACATCGACCAGTATGAGCTTGTAGGCAACCACTATCCCGATGCCAAGACCCAGCTTTTCCGTCAGCTTGACGAGGGTGTGATGCTCTGGACCTTCCAGGGCCACGCGGCAGCTACTTCGCTGACCCATGAGCAGGTGGTGACCTATCAGGACCTCAACTCGATGAATCTGCGCCACTGGCCGGTGCTCTATGCCGCCACGTGCTACTTCCTGCGCTGGGACTCCACCACGCGCTCCGGAGCCGAGATTCTGTTTGCCAATCCAAACGGCGGCGTAATCGCCGCCATCAGCGCCACGCGTCCGGCCTACATCTCGCTTAACGGCGAGCTCTCGGCCACCATGGGCCGCAATCTGCTCAACCGAGACGATCGCGGCTACATAGTGCCCATCGGCGAAGGCTACCGTCAGGCCAAGAACGACTACCGCAACATGTCGGGCCACCTGGTCTCGAACGAGAACAAGCTGCGCTACGTGCTTCTGGGCGACCCGGCTCTGCGCATGGCTCTGCCAAGCCACCGCGTAGTGTTGGAAAGTGTTGATGGTAAGGCTATTACGCCGCTCGACGGAGACGATGAGCCCGTGACACTCATGGCCCGCCAGACGGCCACGCTGAAAGGCCGGGTAGTCAGCGCAGCCGACGGCTCGACGCTCAGCGACTTCAACGGCACGGTCAACGCCACTGTCTATGACGCCGAGGAGAGCTACACCACCCGAGGCAACGGCAAGGACGGCCAGCCCGTCAGCTACGACCAGCAGGGCAACCGTCTGACCGTCGGCACCGCCAAGGTGACCAACGGAGAATTCAGCATGACCGTCAGCATGCCTGCCGAAATCGCCAACAACTACCGCCCCGGAGCCATCAACCTCTACGCCTATTCCACCGCAAAAGGGAAAGAGGCAGCCGGAGTATGCCGCCAGCTGTATGTGTATGGCGAAGATTACGACGCTGTGCCCGATACGCAGGCGCCAGAAATTGAGAAGATGTATCTGAATCACCCCTCGTTCGTCAACGGACAGGAGGTGAACGCCGAGCCGGTGCTTCTGGCGCGAGTGCGCGACGACCGCTCGATCAATATGAGTGTGGCAGGTGTGGGCCATGCCATGTCGCTCAGCCTCGACGGAGGGGAGAAGACATGGGGCGATGTGGCCGACTACTTCACTCCGCTTTCCGACGGGAGCGCCGGAGGCGACATCCTCTACCCGCTGAGCGGACTGAAGGAAGGATACCACACGCTGACGCTCCGAGTATGGGACAACGGCCCCAACTCCACCTCGGCCGATATTGAATTCTTCGTGGCTCCGTATGTGGCCCCGACGGTATATGAGGTCTATACGGACAAGAACCCCGTGGACGATTGCGCCAACTTCTATGTGGTGCATGACCGCCCCGACAGGAATGTGACAGTGAGCGTGGAGGTATACAACCTCATGGGCCGTATGCTCTGGAAGCAGAGCGAGAGCGGACGCAGCGAGATGTTCACCTCGATGCCGCTGACATGGGATCTTCTCGACACCGGCGGGCGGCGCGTGCCCCGCGGCATATACCTCTACCGCGCTACCGTCACCGACAAGGAGACCGGAGAAACCTCTTCCACCGAAACAAGGAAACTCGCTGTGCGCGGGCTGTAAGAGAAAGTTTTTGTAACTTTGCAGATTAAAGAGATGATAGAAAATAAGACCGACATAATTCCCGAACCGGCGCTGCGGCGGATGCCCTGGTATCTGTCGTATGTGACGATGCTGCGCGAGCGCAATGTGGAGTTTGTGTCATCTACCCAGATAGCGCGCGAACTGAAGGTCGACTCTTCGCAGATAGCCAAAGACCTCTCTTTCCTCGACATCAAGGGGAAGACCCGCATCGGCTACGAGGTGAGCCTTCTGGAGCGCAAGCTCAAGGAGTTTCTCGGGTTCAGCCGCCGGCATAAGGCCGTGATCGTAGGCGTCGGTTCGCTCGGAAGCGCCCTGATGCAGGATTCGGGACTGATGCGCTACGGGCTGGAGATAGTGGCCGGATTCGATGTGGATCCTAAGCTCACGGGGACGATGGTCCACGGCCTGCCCGTGTATCATATCGACGAACTCGAAGAGCGGCTGGCCGCTCTGGGAGCCGGCATCGGAATCCTGACCGTGCCTGTGGAGCATGCGCAGGAGATGACCGACCGTCTTATCGAGGCCGGATGCAACGCCATTTGGAATTTTACGCCGTTCAGAATCTGCGCACCTCACAACGTGGTGATTTCCAACACCTCGATATATGCGCATCTGGCGGTGATGTACAATAGGATGGCATGATTTTTGCTGCAGACTGAGATGAAGATTATTGTCATCGACAGAGAACCGGGCAGATGGCCGCAGGCCATGGAAGAGGCGCTGACCTCGGAAAGGATCGCCGACCCTCGGGAGATACCCGCCACGCTGCTGACCGACTCGGCTGTGACGCGCAACGGACACCCCATATTTCTGCCCGATTTCGCCATAGGCTGGAGGGTGGATATCTGCGTCTACTTCAGCATCGGGCGGCTCGGAAAGTCGATTCCGGCGAAGTTTGCCCACCGCTATTTCGACGGTTGGGGGCTGGCAGCCAGAGTGGTCCGCAATGAAGCCGACCTCCGGCCTGCCAATGCTCTTGAAGCTAATTTCGACGGAGCCATCTGCGCAGGGCCTAAAATGGAGATGGAAATGCCGCTCCCGTCGCTCCTGAGAGTTGAGACGCTCGAAGGAAACGGACCCCGGCAGACGCAATGGGAGCTCAGTCAGACCGGCCTTGCCGATTTGCGGCAGGCGGCTGAGCAGACGGTGGCGCTCGTGAGCCGGTATATGACCCTCCGCAACGGAGACCTGGTGATTCCGGGCCGCACGGGGCTGAGCATGGAAGCCAAAATAGGGGCGAAGGTCAAGCTGACGGCCGACGGCCGCGAAGCCCTCTACCTGAAGATAAAATAAGCGCGCGGGGCGTAACCTCGGGGAAAGAGAAACATTAAGGAACATCTGAATGAAAACAGACATGATATATTCGACATTGCGTAAAGCTGCGATAGGCATTATGGCCGCCGTAGGGATAGGCTCTTTCGCCGTTCAGACGCAGGCTGCCTCGAAGCTCAGCAGCGGAAAATGGGTGAAAATCAGGGTGGAGACCACCGGTATTCACCAGATTACCGACGCCCAGCTCAAGGAAATGGGCTTCGCTGACCCTTCGAAGGTGGCAGTCTATGGCAATCCGGCTGTGCTGATGGCCAATTATAAGCTTACCGCCGACCTTACCGATGACGTAGTGGCCATTCCGAGCAAAAATGTCGACGGCAAACTGCTGTTTTACGCTCTCGGCGACATGTATCTGAAGCCTGTGAGGGGGTATAATCCCACCTATACGTACAAAAATGAACACGTATCGGTGCTTCGCAACTTTTATGCCGACTACGGCACATATTTCCTGACCGACAGCCAGCCCGCGGCCGAAGTGAAGCAGATAGCCGCTCCCGAGGCGCCCGCAGAAACTGACATCAACTCGGGCTACGGCCTGGTATGCTACGAAGACGAGGCTTCGAACCCCGACAGTTTCGGTCCGCGCTATTTCTCGCCCGGCCTGACCAAAGGGGAGACCGGAGTATACAACTTCAAGATGCCCCAGTTCCGCGAAGGTAACGAGACAGACGGCTACACGAAGATGCCGATGCTGTTTTTGATCGCATCGAAAAACACATCTTCGGCACAACAGAGCATTCAGCTTCCCGGCAATGCTTCCGGTTCGATTTACATCAGCAAACACAGCGAAAGCTACCACCACTACTACGGACAGTCGTCGATTTTCAATGCCAACACCTCAGCGGCTCCGGTAAAGGCGACAGCTGACGACACCTACAGCGTGAAGATCAACACCACAATCAACGGTACGCTCTGGCTCGACTATTTCACTGCGCTTTATCCGCAATGGAACCGCATGGGCGACCGCAACTGTGCCGAATTTGCCTATACCAACATCCAGAAAACCAACACCATCAGCTTCGAAGCCGATGAGGCCAAGGATTGGATAGTATGGGACATCACCGACCCGATGGAAGTGAAGGAGATGGCCTACATCCGTTATGCCGAGACTCCGGAACCCCCCGAGAACCCCGAAAATCCTGAGAATCCAGAGAATCCCGAGAACCCCGAGAATCCGGAAGGTACTGAGGGTACCGAAGGCACTGAAAACGCCGGGACCACTGAAGGAGAAGGAACTACGGAGGAGCCGACGGAGCCGCAGCCCAAGAAGCTGCTGCTTGCTTCGCCCGGCACCTTCACCACCTCGATGGGCCAGCAGGCGTTCGCGCGACTGATGGTGTTTGACCCGTCGGCTGAATATGAGGGAGTTACGCCCGTGGGCGACGTCGAAGCGCAGGATCTGCACTCAATGGATGTGCCTAATATGCTGATAGTCACCATCAAAGACCTCATGCCGGAGGCTGAGATGCTTGCCGGCATCCACAAGAAATACACCGGGGTGGAAACGGCCATCGTGACCCTCCCGGAGGTGTACAACGAATTTACGGGCGGCACGCCGCATATCATGGCTGTGCGCAAGCTCGCTTCGATGCTATACAAGCGCAACCCGGAGAAATTCCGCTCGATACTCTTTATGGGTCCGGCGCATAACGACAACCGCTACCTGAAATCGGACGACCGCGAGGCGATGCACGCGCAGTATCTGCCCATGTACATGAACGAATCGCCCAACACTTTCGGCTCGGCTCCTACGGGTTATCAGACCGATGCCTTCGTGGCCATGCTTGATTATGACAAAAGCGACTTTACGGCCACTTCGCCGAATATGACAGTGAGTGTGGGCCGTATCCCCATCGCCGACCGCAGCAAGATGCAGAGCTACATCCGCAAAGTAGAGCATTTCCTGAAAAACGTGAAGGGGAACGAGATGATGAACAATGCGGTAATCTCGACCGATGCCGGCAATGAAAACGGCCACATGATTGACGGCGACAAGCTCGCCGACATTATCCTGAAGGAGTCGCCGACTACCACAGTGGTCAAAGCCCACAACTCGATCTACCCCTTTGTGAACAATCGCGCCCAGACGCCCAACAATATCCTGACCGCCAACTTCAAGAAGGGTACCGGCTACTACACCTTCAGCGGCCACTCGCTTTCGCATTATCAGATAGGCGGCGGCGAAATCTGGAACGTCACGATGCTCGAGAATCTCGACTACGATGTGCCCGTCTTCGCTATGCTGTCGACCTGCGGCGTAGCCGACCCCGACAAGACCTCGCGCAGTATGACCGATGCCTTCCTCGACAAGGAAAAGGGCGGAGCCATCGGCGTGGTGGCATCGTGCCGCACCGTGTTCATGGATAAAAACCAGTATATGGCCGAGCAGGTGACCGGCGCGCTGTTCACCAAAGGGAAGTCGAAGACCTACGGCGACGTGTTCCGCAACGCCTTCAACGGATGTCATAACATAGGTCTGTCATCGTCGCAGACCTCCGACGTGATGCTCAACACGCTTTGCTACGGACTCTACGGCGATCCCGAAATCCCCATACCCTCGGAGAATGTGTATCCGACGCTGACGGCTGTGAACGGCGAGGCTATCGCCAAAGACGCTTCAGTCAAGGTCAACGCCAACTCGAAACTGGCGCTGGCGGGTACGGTCAACAATGCCGACGGGGAAACAGACTGCAGTTTCAACGGCTTTGTGCGCGTGAACATCTACGACGCTCCCAAGACGATGAAGGTGATCAACGCTGAAAACGATACTTATCTCGGTCAGGAGACCACCCTCGACGAGAGTCTGATCAGCACCAAGATTCTTGAAGTGAAAGACGGCAAATTTGCCGGCGAAGTATATGTGGCCAATCCGGCCCGCGAAGGGAAATACAACCGAGTGCAGCTCTACGCCTACAATGACACCCAGTGGGGCCGAGGCGGCAGCTATGGCCTTCAGATAGCCATCAGCGACGAATATCCCGCGCTTACCGAAGCCACGGCGCCCGAGATTCTTACGTATTACATCAATACCGAGGATTTCACCGACGGCGATGTAATCAACGGCGATGGCGCCCGGGTATATGCCACAGTGGCCGCCAACGAGTTCGGCCTGATGGGCGAATACTCCACCGTGGGCCACGATCTGCAGCTGGTGCTCGACGGAGTCAGGACCCTCTCCGGAGCCGCAGGCTATTTCGTGGTTGACCCCGATGGCTCAGGCTCGCTCGACTTCCCGCTGAGCGGAGTGGCCGAGGGACGCCATACGCTGACGCTCCGCGTGACCAACGGCGCCGGACAGTCCACGACACGCTCGCTGGAATTCACTCTTGTGAACGCCGCTTATCATCCCACCCTTGCCGTGGAGGAATATCCCGCCACGGAGCAGGCCACCATCACCCTTGATAACTCCTCGACTCAGACCCCCGCAGGGCATATCGTGATAAGCTCTACCACAGGCGAGCATGTGCTGACGGTGGAGAATCCCGCATTCCCTTACGTATGGAATCTGAAGGATGCCGAAGGCAACCGTGTGGAGAACGGACGATATGAGGCTGAAGGTTTCTTCCGCGACGGCAACAAATACGGACACGCCGCGAAGGTGGAAGTGATTGTTCATGCTGACAAGTAAGAGCGGCGCCGACCCCGGGTCGGACCGACAATATAAAGAGACGAAAGAATAGACCGAATAAAGAGATGACGATAGAAGAGATCGTAGCGCAGGCAGTGGCGAAGGCCGTGAAGGAACTTTACGGCGTGGAAACAGCTGCAGAGGCTATCGTGCCTCAGACCACAAGGAAAGAATATGAAGGGAACCTCACCATAGTGGTGTTCCCGTGGGTGAAAGCTGCCCGCAAGGCCCCCGAGGCCGTGGGTAACGAGATAGGTCAGTGGCTGGTGGAAAACGAGCCGGCAATCGACCGCTTCAATGTGATAAAAGGGTTCCTGAATCTGGTGATCGAGCCGACATTCTGGAATTCGGTGCTCCATCATATCGTTGAGACGCCCGACTACGGCTTCACAGAGGCCACTGAGAGCTCGCCGCTGGTGATGGTGGAGTATTCTTCGCCGAACACCAACAAGCCGCTCCATCTGGGCCATGTGCGCAACAATCTGCTCGGCTATTCGCTGTCGCAGATTCTCAAAGCCTGCGGCAACCGCGTGGTGAAGACCAATATCGTCAACGACCGCGGCATCCACATCTGCAAGTCGATGCTCGCCTGGCTGAAGTGGGGCGACGGCGTCACCCCCGAGAAGGCCGGCAAGAAGGGCGACCACCTGATCGGCGACTTCTATGTGCTTTTCGACAAGCATTACAAGGCCGAAATCAAGGAAATCGCCAAGCGCGACAACATCAGCGAGGAGGAAGCCGAGAAGCGCTCGCCGCTGATGGAGGAAGCCCGCGAGATGCTGCGCCGCTGGGAGGCCAAAGACCCCGAAGTGCGCAAGCTGTGGGCCATGATGAACGAGTGGGTCTACGCCGGATTCGACCAGACCTACAAGCGCATGGGAGTGGACTTCGACAAGATATATTACGAAAGCAACACCTACCTCGAGGGGAAAGAGAAAGTGATGGAAGGGCTGGAAAAGGGGATCATGTTCCGCAAGGAGGATGGCTCGGTATGGGCCGACCTCTCCGACGCCGGGCTCGACCAGAAACTGCTGCTTCGCGCCGACGGTACGTCGGTCTATATGACTCAGGATATCGGCACAGCCAAACTGCGCTATCAGGATTTCCCCATCGACAAGATGATATACGTGGTCGGTAACGAGCAGAACTATCATTTCCAGGTGCTGTCGATACTTCTCGACCGCCTCGGCTTCAAGTGGGGCAAGGACCTCGTCCACTTCTCCTACGGCATGGTAGAGCTTCCCGAAGGGAAGATGAAGAGCCGCGAAGGGACAGTGGTCGACGCCGACGACCTGATGGAAGAGATGGTGGAAGGCGCGCGTCAGGTGTCGCAGGAGCTCGGAAAGCTCGACGGCCTCACCGCGCAGGAGATCGACGAGATCTGCGAGACCGTGGGTCTGGGAGCGCTGAAATATTTCCTGCTGAAGGTCGACCCGCGCAAGAATATGCTCTTCAACCCCAAGGAATCGATCGATTTCAACGGCAATACCGGACCTTTTATTCAGTATACCTACGCCCGTATCCGCTCCGTGCTCCGCAAGGCTGCCGAGCAGGGATTCGATAAGGTCGACTACCTGACGGTAACGCCCAACGAGAAGGAGATAGAGCTGATTCAGGCGCTGGCCAACTTCCCCAGCGTGGTGAGTGAAGCCGGGCGCACCTTCTCGCCGGCGCTTGTGGCCAACTATACCTACGATCTGGTGAAGCAGTTTAACCAGTTCTACCACGACTATTCAATCCTGAAAGAGGAGGATAAGGCCGTGAAAGCTCTGAGGCTGGCGCTCTGCGAGGCTACGGCTTCGACGGTGAAAAAGGCCATGGGGCTGCTTGGAATCAGCGTCCCCGAGCGTATGTGATGTTTAATAAACCAAGGGGGAGAGGTAATTGTTAAATAAATAAATAAAGAAATTATGGATTACTATTCGACTAATGAATACCCGCAGAGCCTTGACGTCAAGGTGTCGGCGGTGATGAAAAATGTGTATCTCAAGATGTTCCTGGGGCTGCTGCTGACCGCAGCTGTGGCCTACGGAGTGGCAGCCATGAGCTCCACGCAGGGATTTCTGCAGATGCTGATGACCAATTCGTGGATCTACTGGGGTCTGGCAATTCTGGAAATCGGTCTGGTAATGTGGATTTCAGCCGGACTTCGCAAGATGAGCTCGGGTATGGCTACAGGCCTGTTCGTGCTCTTTGCCATAGTCAACGGACTGACCCTCTCGCTGATATTCGTGGCCTATTCGCTGCCCGCCATCTTCAAGACCTTCGTGATCACGGCCGGAGTGTTCGGGGCGATGAGCGTGTACGGATACTTTACCACACGCGACCTGACGAAGATCGGCTCCTATCTGTATATGGCCCTGTTCGGCATGATTATCCTGATCGTAGTCAACATCTTCTGGGCTAATTCCACTCTGGACTGGATTATCAGTTTCGCCGGCGTGGCCCTGTTCATCGGTATCACCGCATGGGACACCCAGACCATCAAGCGTATGGCTCAGGCCGACCCGACGATGGCCAACGGAAAGCTGGCAACGCTCGGAGCGCTGAATCTGTATCTGGATTTCATCAACCTGTTCCTGTATCTGCTGCGCTTCTTCGGCAACCGCGACTAAGCGTCGACTAACGGAGGAAGAAGAGCAGGCGCGCTGCGAGCCTATTTTTGCGGCGCACGCGCTTATCGCTCAGGATGGCTTTGCGCATCTGGCGCATCCCGCGGATGCACCGGCTGAAGGCGCCGGGCGCTATGCGCCTCCCCTGAAGCGGATGCATCAGCAGAAGTAAGAAAATATTACAATAAGCACTGAATCGGCGGCTGATGGCTGCCGATTCTGCTTTCGGATGGTCGGCCCGCACCGACTCAAGGATGCGGTCGGTGACGTCGAGCACATCGAGCCGACGGGCCGAAAAAGTGTGGATAAAGCTGTGAGGATTGTCGCGGTAGAAATAGACCGGAGCCGGAACACAGGCTATCCGCGCGGCGAAGGCGCCTGTGAGCGCAAGCTGCTCCACCAGAGGGTAGAGGCGGCAGCTGATGTCCTGGTCCTCATAGTAGCATCCCTCGCGGAAGCGCTCCGTGCGGAACAGTTCGGCGCTGAAAAGCACTCCGCAGGCGCTTCCTGAGAGTTCCTCCTGATACAGGATGCTCTGCAGGGCCTCGTCGGGAGTGAAAAAGACGGGGCTGACCGCTTCATCGGGGTCAGAATCGACGACAGACGGGTCGGAGGAGCGCATCAGACGGCCGACAACGATGGGAGCGAATGTTTCCCGGGCCGTCTCGATAAGGCGCGCGAGAGCCGAGCGATAGAGCAGGTCGTCGGCATCCAGAAAGAAGAGCCACGGGGCGCAGGCGGCGTCGATGCCGGTATTGCGGGCTGCGGAAAGACCGCCATTGGAGCGCGAGACAGGGCGGAAACGCCCGTCGCGCGCGGCATATCCGGCGGCTATAGCGGCGGTAGCATCCGTTGAGCCGTCGTCGACGATTATGACCTCGAAATCGGAGAAAGTCTGGGCCATAACGGAGTCGAGACAGGCCGGAAGCCACTGTTGGGCATTGTAGGCCGGGACGATGACGGAAATTTGTGGACCTGAGGCACTCATGATGGCAAAGATATATAAAAAATGGGAAACGGGGGAGAAAAAGCGCAGAAACAACCAAAAGCTTGTAATCCCCGTTTAATATTAAATAGCTAAATTTGCAGGCGGAAAGTAAAGCGTCCGCACATGGCCGACTCTGCAGGCTTAACACACAAGCGCGGACGGACTAAGGCAAACTAATATAAAAATGAGGAAATGAACTGTCAGAAACTGCTGAAATATTTGATGGCCGGCGGAATGTCTGTCCTTGTGGGGATGCCGCAGGCAAGAGCCGAACGATTCGAACTGCTGAAATACGGCGATTTCGAGAATTGGGTGACACGCCATGTGCCCGAATCGCGTATCATAGGCGGCAAGACCAAGACGCTCTATGAGATAGCTCCCAACGCCACCATCGAGGGGGATAAAGCTTATCAGAACATGGGCGGCTCGCCGTGGGCCACATCGAATGTGATGGCCAAGGTGGCCACAGTGACCAAAGGGAGCAACGCAGTATTCCCCGATACGCGCCCTACGGGCGGACGCGCCTGCAAGATGACCACAATGATGGAGCATTGCAAGGCTCTGGGTATCATCAATGTAGACGTGGTAGTCGCAGGGTCGATATTCCTTGGAAAATTTCTGGAGCCGGTAAAATCGACCAAGGAGCCGTATTCCAAAATGGAGATGGGTATCCCGTTTACGGGCCGTCCGAAGGCTCTGCGTTTCGACTATAAGCTGGATATGCCGGCCAATGCCGACCGCACGTATTCGTCGGGATTCGGCAAGAAAAAGACCTACAGCGGCCACGACAATGCCGAGGTATTTATCATTCTTCAGCGCCGCTGGGAGGATGCCAACGGCAATCTTTATGCCAAACGTGTAGGCACCGGACGCCGCCATTTCGGCAAATCCACCAACGGATGGGTCAACAACTATGAGATACCCGTATGGTACGGCGACATCACCTCCCGCAGCGACTATAAGCAGTGGATGGGGCTGATTCCTCAGGAGAAGAGCTACTATGCGCGCAACAGCAAGGGGAAGATGGTGCCCGTGAAGGAAGTAGGGTGGGATTCGCCCGACGCCAAGCCGACGCATCTTATGTTGATGGCCTCGTCGGGGAGCGGCACAGCCTATATCGGCACTCTGGGGCTGACGCTCTGGGTCGACAATATGGGGCTTTTGTATGATTGAAAAATTGATTATCTTTGCAAGAATACAATAACCAACACGCAATACAGACATCATGAAAATCGTTGATTTTGCTAAGGAGAATTCGCTTATCAGTCAGTATATGAGCGAGTTGAGAGATGTGGATTTGCAGAAAGACATGATGCGCTTCCGCAAAAACCTGGAGCGTATAGGCGAGATTATGGCCTATGAAATCTCCAAGACCCTCGACTACAAGACAGTCGACACCCAGACGCCGCTGGATGTGGCTAAATCGCATGTGATTGATTCGCAGATAGTTCTGGCTACGATTTTCCGTGCCGGAGTCCCCTTCCATCAGGGATTCCTCAACTTTTTCGACCATGCCCAGAATGCTTTCGTGAGCGCCTACAGAAAATATAAGGAGAAGGAGAATTTCGATGTATGCATCGAATATCTGGCCTCGCCGCGCCTGGACGGTAAGACGCTGATTCTGGCCGACCCGATGCTGGCTACCGGCGCATCGATGGAGCTGAGCTACCGCGCGCTGCTGACAAAGGGGATGCCGGCCAAAATCCACGTGGCTTCGGTGATCGCCTCGAAGCAGGCTGTGGATTATGTCAAGGCTCACTTCCCCGAGGACCGTACGGAGGTGTGGATCGGCGCTGTCGACGATAAAATCAACGAACATTCGTATATCGTGCCCGGTCTCGGCGATGCCGGCGACCTGGCCTACGGCATCAAGGAGTAAGAAGTCTTTGCAAAAGGAGATAAAAAAAGCCGCCCGAAAGGCGGCTTTTTTGTTGGTTATAAGGTAATCAGAAGATTTTGCCTGCGAGGGTGAATTTCAGCACGGGATAGACGGTGATTTTGTCCATGATCTTCTGGAAGTCGTCGTCTTCCTCCACGCCACGGGTCACTTCGCCGGAGGCGGTGTAGAGATGGGGCTTGCCGTGGAACTGCACACCGAGCTCAACATTGAAGTTGAGAAGACGTTTGGGCACAGGGCGTCCCCAGCCGAGGCCGAGATAGGGGCGGAATTTCTTCACGCGGATCGAACCTTCTACCGAACCGTCTTTGAGGGGGATGCGGTAGTCACCGATTTCCACGTTACCGTCGACACCACGCAGATGCTGCGATGTGCCGGTCACCTTAACCAGGTCGGCACCGCCGAAGAATGCGCCTGCTGCCACGTAGAAGCTACCCACGGGGAAGGGGTAGATGTTGAAGATGATAGAGCCCTGAGTGCGCTTCATCGAGCCTTCCACATCGATGGTGTCGTCGATGTTGCCGCCGTAGGAGCTGCCGTTGGTGCCTGTGATATAGACATCGGCCGATTCGTTCACATGGAAGCCGGGCATGAAGTGGACGCCTGCACGCATCTGGATGAAGCGGGTGATAGGAGTGGCGGCTTCGACGGAAACACCGAGGGTACCGACGCCGACGGAAACGCCGAGGTGGTTGAACATGTTGTGCGACTTCAGGAATGAGTCGGCGCTGGCTGCCTGTACGCCCATCATTACGACGGCTGTAAGGACAAGAATGAATTTCTTCATAAACAGATTGTGAAAAAGATTGGTTGATTAGATAATTCAGCAGCTGGAGGGTCAATTCCCCGTCCATGCATCTGAGTCAGAAGTCTGGAACAGACAGGCAAAATTAATAATTTTTAACCGAAATGCAATGTTTTGTGGATTAAATTTCATTTTTAATCACAGAAAAGTTGGTAAAAAAGTCGGTAAATGGCGCAGAATACAGAAATATATGGCAGAAATGGGAAATAATCAAAATTTTGTGTTAACTTTGTGAGTTAAGAAGGGAAGACTGCGCCCGAAAAGAAGCGCCTGCTTCCCGAAAATGAACCTAACGAAATGAGAGTTAAAATACATCACGAAGGAGCGAACGAGCTGACTGTCACTGCCATCATCATGGCGGTGGTGATGGTGGTGCTGTGGTTTGTGCTTCGTGAGTTGCCGTGGCTGTTCGCTATCATCACCGGAGTGATGGTGGTGATGTATCTGCTGCTGGTTAACTTCTACCGGTCGCCGAGGCGCAATTTCCCGGGAAATCCGAAGAATGCGGTGGTGGCATCGGCCGACGGAAAGGTTGTGGCGCTTGAGGAGACGATGGAAAACGAGTATCTGCATTGTCGCTGCATCCAGCTGTCGGTGTTTATGAGTCCGATGAATGTTCACGCCAACTGGTTCCCGGTGAATGGCGAAGTGATATATTCCGTGCACCATCCCGGGCGAAAGATGGCGGCATATCTGCCCAAATCGTCGTCGGAGAATGAGCGCTCTACCGTAGTGATCCGCACGCCCGAGGGGCAGCTGGTGCTGATGCGTCAGGTGGCCGGCGCTATGGCGCGGCGCGTGGTGACGTATGCCCATCCCGGCAACGAGGCGCGCATCGAAGACCATATGGGATTTATCAAATTAGGGTCGAGGGTCGACTTGTTCCTCCCGCTTACGACCACTATCAATGTTCAGATCGGCGACGCCACTGTGGGCGGCGTGACGCAGGTGGGAACTCTCCATCCCGAAGCTCCCGATCCCTGCAAGCCGTCTGAAGCCTAACGCAGACAAAAATATGTTGCGAAAAATCGTTACATCCGTACCTAACTTACTGACCTGCTGCAATCTGCTTTGCGGCGCTCTGGCCTGTATATTTTCATTTTCAGCATATCAGATTTTTCCCGACCTGCTGGGGCTTAACGGCCGCCAGATAGTGTGGATACTCATCGGCGCGGCTGCCGTGTTCGACTTTTTCGACGGAGCAGCGGCGCGCTGGCTGCATGCACCCTCGCCTCTGGGCAAGGAGCTTGACTCGCTGGCCGACCTGGTGAGTTTCGGCATGGCGCCTGCGATGCTGATGTACAATATCCTGACCGTCTGGGCCGCATCGTGGTGGATCCCCTATGTGGCGCTGATTATCCCTGTGATGGGAGCGCTCCGGCTGGCAAAATTCAACCTCGACGATTCGCAGACCACCACATTCAAGGGCCTGCCCATCCCGGCCAACGCCATATTCTGGATCGGAGCCACCGCCTGGATGCAGAGCCACGCCAAAGAGTGGATCGCCGCCCATATCTATCTGGGCAATCTGATAGTGTCGGTAGCTATCATCGGCGTAGCGCTGCTGATGGTGACGGACATCCCGATGTTCTCGCTGAAACTCAAGAACTTCCGCATCGGAGAGAATCTCCTGCGGTATATCCTGATAATTGCGGCCGCAGTGTTTGTAGGCATGTTTGGCGTGGAAGGGTTCGCCTATACTATTATTCTTTATTTCGTACTGTCGACGTGTGTGATGCCGGTCCATGGCCCGTCGAAAGCTCATTGATTCACTGACAGAGGCTGACCGCGTGACGAACGTGGAAGATGCCGAGAATATCTATTGACTACAGGCTTGAACTATGTCGTTTTTCCTGACTCTTATATTTTTTGTGATAATATACTATCTGCTTCGGATGCTTCTGAAGGGATTCTTCGTGTACCGGCGTCTGCGCCGGGGCGATTTTTCCGACTTTTTCGGGCGTCCGGGTGCGCAAAGCTCCGCCACGCGCGACAGCCATAACCGGCGTAAGTCGGGATGGAGCGCGCCCCGGCCAAAGCGCAAGAAGATAGCGAAAGATGTGGGGGAATACGTAAAATATGAGGAGATAGAGGAGGAGACCACCACCTCTGAGACTCACAACTTTACCGACGGCTCATCGTGCCGGCTCGAGACGGAGCAGCAGGTGGAGGATGCCGTGTGGGAAGAAATCAAAGACGATAAATAGAGCGGAGCTTCCGGTCCGAGCGAGAAGATCAGATCGAGAACCGACTGGTTGGGACAGAAGCCCAGACGCGACGCGCGCAGCTGATAGTAAGGTTCAGCCGCGAGTGAGGCCATGTCGCGCTCAAGCGCTGCGAAAGCCGGGGATATCGCAGATGGATGATGTCCGGATTCATCGGCCATATCTGCGGAGGCTGATGCGGGAGAGAGTCTGCTCAGACCGGAGGATGGGGGACATGTCAGTTCAGCGGGCGTAGTGATGCTCAGGATTGAGCGGATCAGGGCATCCAGGGAGGTCAGATAGGCCTGAACCGAGGTGAAGGCTTCCACGGTATCGGCGCAGAGGTAGGGGAGCAGCCGGTCAATGTAGAATTCGAAGAAAGGTGTGCGTGAATAAGCCGATTCAAGAGTGACGAGATGGACATGCCACCAGTTGCCGTGGGCTGACAGCGGCACGTCGGCCCATGTGGCCCGCGGGATGCCGTGAGGTTTGCCCACAGGGAGGGTAAGAGTGACCGGCCCGTTGGTGTCGACCACCGAAGTGCGGTGGATCTGCTTGGCGCGCTTGTCGTAGAGCAGTCCCTTGGCTATGCGGGCATTGGCGCAGGCTGCTACGGCGGCATAGTAGGCCACAGAGCCGAAATAGCGCGGCTCGATAGCTACTGAATTAGATATGATTACGGGATATCCCATGCGAAATCTTTCGGATTTACCGGCGCCAAAACGCCGTCGGACTGATGTCGTACCGCTACCATAAGGCCTGTACGCTGACGCCGTATGTCCCCCGGCGCTCTGTCTGCACCTTCGGCCTTATTTCTTGTCGGGGTTGGCGGAGCGGAAGATGCGCGACCAGCGGATTTTGCCGTCGAAGAGCGAATGGTCTTTGTCGAACGAGATGAGCACACGCCAGGGAGTGCCGACGATGTGGTCTTCAGGTACGAAGCCCCAATAGCGCGAATCGAGCGAGTTGTCGCGGTTGTCGCCCATCATGAAGTAGTAATTCTGGCGGAAGGTGTAGGTGTCTTTCGGTTTGCCGCCGATGTAGAGATGGCCGTCGCTGAAAGTGGCGTCGGGATTGTTCTCATACACTCGGATGGTGCGGCCGTAGATGTCCCAAGCCTTCTGGCTCATGCGGATGGTGACTCCATTCTTGGGTATCCACAGGCCGTTGGAGCCGCCGTAGTTGGCGCGTGTCCAGCTGGCCGATTCCGAGGCCGGGAAGAGCGGTGAAAACTGCTCTGGCTCGGGTATCTGGCGCAGTATGCGGCCGATTTTAGGCGATTGCGTCATCTGCTCCACCATAGAGGCTGTGAGCGGGGAGAGGTAGATGGGTGGCACTTCGCCGTTGGCATTCATCGTGAAGCCCGAGGCCAGCAGCGAGGGGATGTCGTCGGCGGTAAAATCCACGCGCATGCGGTCGTCGACGGGGATACCCAGGGCCTCGAAATCTTCGTCAGAGAATGTCGGGTCGGTAATCTGGTAGAAATGGTTGAACTGGACGTTTTCGGGCGTCAGGAAGGGCTTTCCGTCGATGAGGATCTCACCGTCGGCAATGCGGATGCGCTGACCGGGGAGCCCGACCACGCGCTTCACATAGTTTTCGCGGCGGTCGATGGGGCGGTAGATGCGCTCGCCGAAGGTGGCTTTATCCGACAGCACGCGGTCGCGCCCGTACATCGACACCAGAGTGTAGTAGTCGGGGTTGGAGACGCGGCTCATCACTGTGTCGCCCGCAGGGAAATTGAATACCACGATGTCGCCGGCTTCCACGTCGCGCAGCCCTTTGAGGCGATGGTAAGGGAGCTGAGGCTTCTCGGCGTAGCTTTTGCCCAGGCCGAAGGGGAGCTCATTGTGTACCAGCGGGAAATATACCGGAGTCATCGGCACGCGGGGGCCGTAGACGGTCTTGTTGACAAACAGGTAGTCGCCCGTGTAGAGGGTCTTTTCAAGCGAGGACGAGGGGATCTGGTAGTTCTGCCCGATGAAGGCGAAGAGGAAATAGACCAGAATGAGGGCGTAGACGATAGCGTCGACCCACGACATGACGCCGCGCACCACGGGGCTTTTCGACTGCTTCCAGAAGGTGAAGGGGATGTAGCCGGTGATGTAGATGTCGAACAGGAGGATGCCGCCCAGCAGCAGCCACCAGTTGCCCATCCATGCCACCCAAAGCACAAACAGAATAGCTACGACAGAGAAACGGACCCAGCGCGTGGGTTTAGTGGAGCGGATGCGATCGGAGAAATTCATAATTCACTTGATAATGAGGGCGGAGGCGAGAGCTGCTATCCCTTCGGAGCGTCCGGTGAAGCCGAGATGCTCCGTAGTGGTGGCTTTGACGGATACGCGGTCGGGGCTGACGCCCAGGTCGGCGGCGATGTTGGCTATCATCTGCGGGATGTAGGGGAGCATCTTGGGCTTCTGGGCTATGACGGTCACGTCGACGTTGGAGATGGAGTAACCCTTTTCGGCCACGAGCTCCACGCAGCGGCGGAGCAGGGCGCGCGAGTCGGCCCCTTCCCATTTAGGGTCGGAGTCGGGGAAATGATAGCCGATATCGCGCAGGGCGGCGGCGCCGAGGATGGCGTCGGACAGGGCGTGGAGGGCAACGTCGGCGTCGGAGTGGCCGAGTAACCCCATCTCATAGGGGATGTCGACGCCGCAGATGATGCATTTGCGTCCGGCTACGAGGCGGTGAACGTCAAAACCGTTGCCTGTTCGGATATCCATCGGCTGAGGCTTTAGCTGAAGATTATTTATTTGCGGCCTCCGAAGAGGTTTTTGAGGCCGTCCATATCGAATGTGAGCGAGAAGCGCAGCGTCTGGTCGAGCGGCGAAGTCTGGGCTGTGGCCAGCATGTAGGAAGCGTCGAGGCGCACTACATTAAGCGAGAATCCGGCGCCGAAGCCGAAATACTGGCGGTTGCCTTTCCACTGGCTTTCGTGGTAGTAGCCGGCGCGGACGAAAAATTGCTGGTTGTAGCTGTATTCGGCGCCCAGAGAGTAGTTGATCTCCTTGAGTTCCTCCTTCATGCCGCCGGGGGCGTCGTTGAACGACTTGAAGATGCCGGTGATGGGCGACATGTCCTGCCAGTCGCGGTAGGCACGGTCCCATGCTTCGGTGTCAGGCACCTCCACACCGTCGACCACCTTGGTGTAGTCTTTCTGGCGCGGGCGCGTGGGCACGAGCAGTTTGTTGAGGTCGAGCGATAGGGCCAGAGTGTGGTAGTCGGCCAGCGGGAACATGAACATGGCTCCCAGACGCAGGTTGGTGGGGAGGAAGGCCGGCTGGTTGCCGCCGTCGTAGCTCACTTTCGTACCGATGTTGGAGATGTCGAAACCCCAGGAGAACTGACATTCGTTCTGGCCGATGATGGGATACGTGGTGAAATATCCGGAGATGTCGGCCGAGAAAGCCGAAGCGCCGGTGGAATTATCGCCGACGTCGGAGGTGTTGTAGCCCAGATCGGAGTAGATGTAGCGGAACACGATACCCATCGAGAATTTCTCGGAGAGCTTGCGCGAATAGCCGATGTCGAAGGCCATCTCGTAGGGGTTGATGGTGGTAGTGGCCACATCGCCGGCGGCTGCTGAGGTCACCTCGCCCAGCGAGAAATAGCGCAGCGAGGCGCTGACAGCCTGATTTTCCTCACTGCCGAATTTCCAGTAGCCGGAGAGGTTGGCCAGGAAGATGTCGTTGACGAGCTTGCGCAGCCAGGGGGTATAGCTGATGGATACGCCGCCGCGCGAATAGGCGAAGGCATATTTCGAGGGATTCCAGAACTGGGAGTTGGCGTCAGGCTCGGTAGCAGCGCCGAGGTCGCCCATCGAAGCGCCGCGGGCATCGGGGGCGATGCTGAGCGAAGTGACGCCGGTTTCCACCGGGTTGAAGTCCTCCTTGAGGTCATCGGCGGCCAGGGCCTGAGCGCCGCAGAGCGCCACGGCGACTGAAAGGAGGAGGTATCTGAGGTTAAAGCTGCGATAATTCATTTGCATGGCTTTGAGGTAAAGTTGGAAGGAGAGAAGGGTTGAGAGCCCAACCGGGCCTACTATAATTAACTGAAAAAGCCGCGTATTATTGCCCCGGAACGGAGCAGATAGCACTGCCGTGATAACGGCTGGCAGGCGCGGGAAATCAGGGGATAAGGCGGCGGAAGATTGTGGCGACGGTTTCGCCCGGGAGGGTGCGGTCGC
>CAMEGQ010000004.1 GCA_945916235.1 uncultured Porphyromonadaceae bacterium
AACACGTTGGAAAAAGAGCCGGAGCGCGATATTTTTCAGGTGGCGTGGCTCTCGTATCTCGTGAGGGACTATGGCGTGTCTCCCATGTGGCTGCTTACGGGCTTCGGGGATTTCTACACAAAAAAAGCGGAGACCATTCGCTGACCTCCGCTTTCTGTTATTTCTTGCTTTGCTCGTCTCCTGCGATTGGTAGAATCGGGGGGATGAGCATTGCCGCTTCCTGCTTCTTCTTGTCCATGACCTTTGCGTATATTTGGGTCGTGTGGATTTCCTTATGTCCGAGTAGCTTCTGCACCGTGTAAATGTCCGCTCCGAGGTCAAGCATCATTACTGCGAATGTGTGCCGTCCGCTGTGGAACGTGATGTCTTTCGTGATCCCTGCCCTAACTGCCCACCGTTTTAACTCCATGAGGTAATATGAAGAGTAGGAGAAGTTCGGGAAGACGTGGTCTTCCGGCTCTCGTCTTTCGCCCATGAACGCCACCGCCTGTGGGTTGATGTCGATGTACTCCTGTCCTCCTGTCTTCTTCTGCTTGAAGACGATTCTCGTGAACTCTCCCTGCTGTCGCACCTCTTTCCACTTCATCTTCTCGATGTCGCTCTTGCGCAGTCCTGTGAGACAGGAGAAGAGGAAGGCGTTCCGAAGCACCGGGTACTTGCACTCCGCCGCTGCCATCGCCTTGACCTCGTCAAGCGTGAGGTACACTCGCTCTCGTTCTTCGAGCTTGAAGCCCTCGATCCCTCGCAGGGGATTCCGGGGGATGATGCCGTCCTCAAAGGCTTGGTTTATGCAAGCGCGGAGTTTGTTGAAGTAGGAGACCTTTGTCGCGTTGGATATTGGCTTCATGTCCTCGGTCGTGGTCGCTTTCTTCCGCTTGTCTCGCACTCGTGCCGTCTTGTCGAGGTAGTCCTTGAACCCCTGCACAAATGCCGGGGTTACGTCTCTGAACGTCATGTCGGGGCGGCAGTATCTTTCGAGGTGCTTGAGTGCGCTGTGCCAATTACCCCAATTGCCGAGGCTTGCAGGGTTCTCGTGTCGCTTCTCGCATAGCATTCGGTAGTATTCGAGAAAGTTGGTGTCAAGTTTGTACCCGGTTTCAAATCCGAAGCGTCCGTTTTGGAACTCGACCACTCTCTGCGCCCGGATTGCGTCTGCAAGTTTGAGGGTCTCTTTGTTCTTCTCCTTGTCTGCTCTCGTCTTCTCCGGCACAAGGTAGAGGTTGAGGAACTCGTAGCTCCGTTTGCCGTTAATGTAAATGTCGAGGTAGAGAGATGTGTTGCCGTTCCGCAACGCTCGCTTTCGGATGCGGATTGGCTCTTTCGATTTTTCCATGTCCTTGTCTGTATTTTTTGTTACTCATGTGACTTTTTCAGTTCGAGTAACAAAGTCACAACAAAAAATCCGGAACTAAAAAGGAAAGGTTTAGAAATCGTCTAAAATTTGAGGGTGACTGTATCCGGCTGATATTTGTGGCTCTTTTTCGGTCTGTTTCCCGATTGTTTCTGGCTTGTTCGGTGGGGCTTTTATCGCTTCATTTACCGATGCAGAAGCGGGAAAAGATGGCGGAGAGGATGTCGGGGGTGGTGATGGAGCCGGTGATGGAGGAGAGGTGGTGGATGGCCTCACGTACGTCCTGGGCTATGAAATCCGCAGAGATTGGATATGGGGTGGAAGAGGTACTGGATGGAGAGGTGGAGAAATTGGTGGATGAGGAAGATGGGGAGGGAGAGGTGGATGAGGTGGAGAAATCGGTGGATGAGGAACAGGAAGAGGGGGAGGTAGATGAGGAAGAGGGGGAGGATGGGGTGAGGGCGGAGAGGACGCGGCGGAGGGAGGTGGAGGCGGAGCGGAGGGCTTGGTAGTGGCGGGCGTTGGTGACGAGGATTGCGTCGGGGGTGCTGGCTTGGGCGGGATCAAAAAGGGTGGTCAGAAGGTTGCGCAGCTGTGGCAGGCCTTGACTGGTTACGGCGGAGAAGGGAAGGGTGTGGATGCGCTCGGGGACGGCTAATCCGTCATCACCTTTGTGGGCGGCGGGGAAGTCACGCTTGTCGCAGTGGTTGTCGGGGACGGCGGCTAAACCGTCGTCGCCACTGTGGACGGCGGGGGTGAGGTCGGATTTGTTGAGGAGGCGGATGATGGCGGCGTCTGCAGGGGCGCTGTCGAGCAGCCGGGTGAGGAATTCTGAGGTGTCGGTTGAATCGGCGTGGGCGTCTTGAACCCAGAGGATGACGCGGGCTCTGGTGATGGCTGACCATGTGCGGTCGATGCCGAGGTTTTCTACGGTGTCGTCGGTGTGGCGGAGGCCGGCTGTGTCGATGAAGCGGAAGGTGAGGGGGCCTATGGTGGCGGTGTCTTCAATGGTGTCGCGGGTGGTGCCGGGGATGTCGGAGACGATTGCGCGGTTGTCGCCTACGAGCAGATTGAGCACTGACGATTTGCCGGCGTTGGGTTTGCCGACGATGGCTACGGGGATGCCGTGGCGGATGGCGTCGCCTGTGGAGAAGGTGTCGGCCAGGGTGTCGATGGTCTGAAGGGTTTCGGTGGCGATGGCGGCAAGTTGCTGTCGGTTGGCAAATTCGACGTCTTCTTCCGAGAAGTCGAGCTCGAGCTCCAGGAGGGCTGCCAGATTGAGCAGCTGGTCGCGCAGGGTGGATAGCTTGGATGAGAATTGGCCGCGCATCTGGGTCTGTGCCAGGCGGTTGGCGGCGCGCGAGGTGGAGGCTATCACGTCGGCCACGCTTTCGGCTTGTGCCAGGTCCATGCGCCCGTTGGCGAAGGCCCGGCGTGTGAATTCGCCGGGTTCGGCTAATCGGCATCCCTGGCGGATGAGCAGGTTGATTAGTTCTTGCTGGATGTAGAGCGAGCCGTGGACGGCTAATTCTACCACGTCTTCGCCTGTGAATGAGCGCGGGTTGCGGTAGACGGTGGCCACTGCCTGGTCGAGCTGTTCGTCGGTTTCGGGGTCGGCGATTGTGCCAAGATGGGCCGTATGGCTGACGGCGTCGGTGAGTGGCCGGCCGTGCCAGATGGTCTGGGCTATGGCGATGGCTTGCGGTCCGCTGATGCGGGCCACGGCGATGCCTCCGATGCCGGGGGCTGTGGATATGGCGCAGATTGTCGACATGATGGTGGTGGATGTGGGTTGGGGGGTACGCTACCGGGCGGATTACCGCTTATTCCGGCGGATTCGCGACCAGGCGGGGAAGTTGCATTGCTTTTCGAGCTGCTGCTCGAGCTGGTCGGGCAGGGCCGAGAAGAAGTCGTGGCCGGTGACGGCTTCTACTGAATCGACGCTGACGGCGTGGGTCTGCATGCCGCCGGGCACTGGGCCGTTGGGCATTATGAATCCGATGGCCGTGGGCGGGTCGGCATAAGGCGAGAGTATCACTTTGAAGAATTGCCGTGGGACGGCCACTCCGGTCTCGCCGATGCGTTCTACGGCTTCTCCTTTGCGGAAAATGGGGCCGCAGACTATGATGATGGCGCTGTCGGCGATGGCTTTCTGCCGGCATTTTTCTTCGAGTTTTTTCCATGAGCCTCGGTTGAGGTCGGCGGCCTGCGGGCAGATGTTGGTCATGAGGAACGACTCTTCCATGGCTTTCGGGCTCCATTTCATGTCGCCTGCGGGAGCCATGTGGCCTCGGTCATAGCCGGAATAGGAATAGTCCCAGGTTTCGGCAGAGCCTTCCACCGAATCGTCGCCTCGGAATTTGTCGGAGCGGCCGCTTTCGCCGTCGGTTTCGGATGGGAGCAGTTCCCAGCTTACCCAGTTGGGCTGATGGGTCTCGGGGTTGAACGAAACGGTCATGCCCGTGTAGCTGATGAGCTTCTCGGGGAGGTCGGGGTTGGTGATCACAGCCTCAAGGGAGCCATCGGCTTCGGTGGCGGTGGCTTTGTCGCCGCCATGGGCTGAAAAAGCTAACGCTACTACAACGGCAACAACCGCCAGGCCCAGAATCCAGGCCAGGCGGCGGTTGCTTTTGTCGATATTTGATTTGCGTCGGCTGCCGCCACGCGAGGCGGACTTGCGAGCGGAGCCCGACGGGCGTCGGTTTTGCATCAGAGGATAGCCGAGATGTTGAAGTTCTGGAATTCAAGGTCTTTGGCAGCCTTTTCAGCCAGGGAGCGGTCGAGGCGGACGGCCTGACGGAGGTTGTTGTTGACCATTGTGTCATTGTTGGTGCGGGCGCCGAGGATGGCCGTCAGATAGTAGGTCATGGCGTCGGGAGCTGTCACGCTGGCCAGGGTCGATTTGGCTTTGCTGTAGTCTTTGGCGAGGATCTGGGCCAGGGCGGCATTGTTGGTCTTGGCCGAGCCGAAAGCGCGGACTGCGGCGTTGGTGTCGCCGGTCATCAGGTAGTAGGTGCCGAGGGCGTCGTTAAGCTGGTCCAGACCTGCGGCAGCGCCGAATTTCTGGTTGGCCTGACGGTAGTCTTTGTCGCGGAGCGAGATAAGGCCGAGGTTCATCTGGGGCTCGGCGGCGTTGGGGGCCAGACGGGCTGCGCGGTTGAAGTTGGCTTTAGCCTGGTCGTAGTCGCCGGCGATGTACTGGGTCAGACCCAGGTCGTTGAAGGTGCGGTAGTCGTTGGGGTAAACTGTGGCAGCCGTCTCATAGATTTTCTGCTTGTCGGCGTTGGAGTCGGTGAGGGTGGCGGCGTAAAGGAGCTCATCGATGCTGAGGTCGCGCGGATTGTTGCGGTATGCTTCGATGATTTCGTCGTCGCTCTTGCCGATTACGTTGATCGAGGCGGTGATGCGGCTCTTACGCAGCTGGGGGAGAATCTGGTCGGCCAGCTGGTCGAAGATCGAGGAGAGATTGCGGATCTCTTTTTCGCGCTGCTCGGGATCTTTGTACATCGACAGTACGCTGAGGATCAGCTCTTTGTCCTGGATATTGCTTTGCGAAACGAGTTTCTGGAAGCCTTCCCAGTCTTCGGGGGTGAAGTTGGCGGTCAGTTCGCCGAATTCGGTGATATTGTCTTTTTTGAGTTTGCCGGTAAGGTATTTCTTGGTGTTCTGTTCGCGCGATTCGGCCAGACGGGTGTTGAGGTTGAGCGAGCCTTCGGGCGATGCATACGACGAGATGTTGATCTCTTCGATCTGACGGTCTTTAGCGGCATTGGCTTCGTTGATCTTCTCGTTCAGGGTGAGCATCTGGTCGCTCTTGAGCTGACCGTCGCGGATGTTGGCCTGATTGATCAGGAAGTGGATGTCGGCATTGTATTTTTCATTGATGATACGCTGAAACTTGTCGGGAGCCAGAGCCGGGGTGACGGTCGAGGCGTCGGCAAGAGCGGCGGTGGCAACAACGCCGTTGGCCACTTTCACGCGCGGGAGCACATATTGCTTGCTGCCCTGGCGCACGTCGAAGGCCAGTTCCAGTTCGCTCTTCATCATGTCGGGCTGATAGTCGTACATCACGGGGATAGTTACTGTGCCGCCCTTCTCATAGTTGATTACCGGGGCGTTTCCGCGCACCTTCTCGCCCTGAAAGCTGTAGGGCTGCGAGGCGGTCTCTGTGCCGTTGTAGCAGAGGTATGGGGTGACGGTCACCTGAGCGTTTTTAACAAAGAATTTGGCCGGTACGCGGGCAGTGATAGTGGCGGGTACGCGGTCGCCTACCACTTCCAGAGGGTTGGGGTTCACCGAGAAGTAGTCGGCCTGAAACTGATTGAGCTTTTTGTTGCAGCCTGTGAGCATGAGGGTCCCAGCGGCTGCCAGCAGCATGAATTTTTTGCTGTTCATAGCGTGGTTATATTGTTGGTTTATTATTTTCGCAGGTTATAGAGACAGGTTTGCGCACATTCTTGTGCGTCAGTACAAAATTAGGTAAAAATCTTCAGACGTGCCCCAGATTTAGGGCAATATTTCCTTCCGACCTCAAAATTTAAAACATTTTAAGGCTCTTAATTGGTTTGGTAATGTTTGTTGGCATAAGCATTTTTGTGTTAACTTTGCGATATTATGGATGAAACAACTCCCCACAACGATCCTCATATTGTTAGTGTCAAGGACTTTAACCTTAGATTTTTTACCGGGATGAACAGATTTTTAACATGGGCTGTGGCGGCTGTTGAATTTGTAAAGACTCTGCGGCTGAACTGACGGCCTTGGGCCACCAGCCCTATAGCGCCCAGAGGCAATAAGTACCATCTGTAATATTGCGGGGATGCAGGGTTTATGCAGGAAGTGTTAAAATCCGGGTGGGTTAAATTTGGTTAATATTTGCGAAAACATTTTGAGTCGGTGTGGTCTGTACACTAAATTTGCATCCGTGTAACAGCATTTCAGCAATGGTGGCGCTCTCCGGAGGGAGACGCCGGCGAATGAACTAAACACTGCATTCAACAGACAACTTGATGGTCAACGGATTGATTTGTAGAGAAAAAGGCTTAAGCACAATCGCCTTGGCTTTCCGGTGCAGTCTGTTTACGTAACATGTGTAAATTACAATCCTTAAAAATTAATACCTGTAACATTCATGATCAAAACCAATCTCTTTGGCAGGCTTTGCTTATGCGGCATAGCTCTGCTCGGTTTCGCGGCATGTTCTGACGACGAAACTACTTGGGCTGATGTGGACGGCGCCGCGCCTGCAATGGCACTGGAAGCCACACATCTGAGAACTGAAAAGGGCAACCAGGTGACATTCAAGGGCGAATTAGCCGATAAAGACGGTATCGCATCGATACATCTTTATTGCCCGGGACTGTATCTGGACAAGACCATCGACCTTATCTCCATCTACGGAGAGCCGAAGAAGACTTACTCGCTCGACTACACCCATCAGGTGAATAAGGCGCTCGAGGAAGACTCGCGACATACGGTCGAAATTACTGTGACCGACGTCGGCGGACGCACCACTACTTCCGAGGTGCTCGTGACGCTCGACGCTGACCTTCAGGCACCTATCTTCACGACCCGTCCGGCGGATGAAGTGACGGTGCTGATCAAGGATCCCACGGTGCTAAAAGTGAAATTCTCTGTCGAAGACAATAAAAAGCTCGAATCGGTGCGCATACAGATGCCGGCCTTAGATATCGACGAGACCATCACCACCTTCGATGATCCCAAATCATTCTCCTACAATCGTGTGATTGAAATCTCGGAGGATGAAGAGACGTATGAGCTCACCGTAACCGCTACCGACGGCGAAGAAGGCCACGAAGCAACGTTCACGACACTCTACGATGTGACGGAACTTCCTGACTTTGACAAGGTATACCTGGCTGATGTAACCGATCCTAAACTGCTTAACAGCGATGTGTTCGGTGTGCCTATCCTCGTGGATCATGTAGGTTCCTACGAATATCAGGCCCGCTACTATAATGCGACCGCCGGTACGCAGGTATGCTTCATCCCGCAGAACACTGACTTCAGCCCCATCTGCTTCGCTCCCGACAAGGAAGATCCGACCAAACTCGGCGATGACCTCGAAGATGAGAACCGCTTCGTGCTGGATCAGGCAGGAGTCTACTATCTGTTCAAATTCAACACTCTGACCCGCGAATACTCCATCGAGACCTATCCCGTGAGCGAGGCTGTCGACCCGATCATGCACATGCATTACGGGGGCAACGACCTCAATACATGGATGGACTGGGAGATTGCCGACCCCTGGTGGCAGCCCTTCTATATCGGCCCGGGCGGATCACCCTCCGGAGTGACCAGAATGGAGCAGGATAAGAACAATCCTCACCTGTATGTACTGGATTACTGGGAACTTACCGCAGGTCAGGAACTCTCGTTCATCATCTCCAACTGGCATTCCCACGGCTGGTGGGGCTACACCGAATGGCGTACCGATGACCAGAATGAGTGCAACACGGCCGTATATATCGGTAACTACTTCCTTGACAACCAGCACTTCACCAACAACAAGGACTATTTCGACTGGAAATATTCCGATGTTCCCGGATTCGACGCCATGAAATGGCGAAATTCAGACGACTACCGCAAGCAGTTCGTACAGGATATATGGTTCAAGCCTGAAGTGAAGAAATCGGGCATCTACCGTCTGGAGCTCGATGTCCATACTGAGCGTGCAAAACTCGTGTTCGTGAAATAACCCCATCATTCAAAAGCACATAATATGAAAAATATATTTCTGCTGATTGCGGCATTGTTCGCATCCGTCAGCGCATATGCTCTCGACGTGAAGGGTACAGTCACGTCGGAAGCCGACAACGAACCCCTCATCGGGGTCACCGTCGCCGTGAAGGGCACCTCAAAAGCGGTGAGCACCGACATCGACGGTAATTATACGATTCAGGCCGACAAGGGCCAGACCCTTCAGTTCACATACGTGGGTATGACTCCGACCACAGTCACCGTCAACTCCGACCGTATCGACGTGGTGATGAAGGAGAATGCCAACGTACTTGACGAAGTGGTTGTGGTAGGTTACGGCGCCGTAAAGAAGAGCGACCTTACCAGCTCCATCTCCACTGTGAAAGGCGATGAGATCACCGAGATGACTACCGGTAACGCCATGGACGCCCTTCAGGGTAAAGTCAACGGTGTGCAGATCGCATCGGGCGGCGGCCCGGGCGTACAGCCTAAGGTAATCATCCGCGGTGTGACCACGGTCAATGGTTCGGATCCTCTTTACGTGGTTGACGGCATGCCCGTCGGCACCAGCATCAACTTCCTCAACCCCTCGGACATCGAGTCGATGGAAGTGCTGAAAGATGCCTCTGCAGCCGCTATCTACGGTACGCGCGGTTCGAACGGTGTGATCCTCATCACCACCAAGAAAGGCTCCGCAGGCAAGATCAACGTCAGCTTCTCGGCTTCGGTAGGTTTCCAGACCCTGAAGAAACCCGACATGGCTGGAGCTGAAGAATATGAGAAAGTGTTCAAGGCCCGTTACACCAACGATGGCCGCACGGCACCATGGAACTCGCCCAAAAGCGGCTACACCGACGCTGAAGGGACCGACTGGTGGGATGAGGTGGTCAACAAGACCGCTCTGATTCAGAACTATCAGCTCGGCATCTCGGGCGGTACGGAGAAATACAGTTTCGCCGCATCGGTGGGCTATTTCCGCAATAACTCGCAGTATGATGTGGGCTATTGGGACAAACTGACCGTCAACCTGAACACAGAATACAAATTCTCGAAATATGTGCAGGCCGGTCTGCAGATCGCACCGCGTACGGAATCATGGGAAAACACCCCCAACCAACTTGGCTCGGCCATGGGTATGGATCCCACCACTCCCGTCTACAAACCCGAATCGGAGTGGGGCGAAAACAAGTACAACATTTATCAGCGTTCGTACAACAACCAGGTATGGAATCCCGTGGCATCGCTTAACCGCCCCGCCGGTCACAGCCGCAACTACGGTGTGCTCCTGAACCCTTACATTCAGATTACTCCTATCGAGGGTCTGACCCTCCGCTCGCAGTTTGGCGTCAATGCAGTTGTGACCCGTGCTGACGGCTATTCGCCCGTCTTCTCGCTCGATGCTCTGGAGCAGTCGACGGTAAGCTCGGTCAACCGCCGCATGTATGAGAATGTCGACTGGAACTCGACCAATACCATCAATTATATCCACACCTTCGCCAAGAAGCACAACCTGAACGTGATGGCCGGTTTCACCGCCGAGCGTTTCGGATACTGGAATGTGGAGGCTAAGCGCGAAGGCATCCCCTCGGATGAGGAGACGCTGCGCGAGGTCAACGCCGGTACCGGCGCACAGTTCGGCTGGGGCGACACCAGCTATAATACTCTGGTATCGTATCTGGGCCGTGTGATGTACAACTTTGACAACCGCTACTATCTGACGGCCAGCGTCCGTGTCGACGGTTCATCGCGCTTCGCCAAGGGTAACAAATATGCCACCTTCCCCGCTGTGTCGGGAGCCTGGCGCATCTCGGAAGAGCCGTTTATGAAAGATGTGGAATGGCTCGACAACCTGAAGATCCGTGCCGGCTGGGGTAAAGTTGGTAACCAGGCTATATCGAACTCCAAATATATGACGCTTGTCGGTTCAAACAACTACGTGTTCGGCCAGACTCCGGTGCGTGTGCCGGGTAACGTGATTACCAATGTGGGTAACACCGATCTGAAATGGGAGACCGTGGAGGACTACAACGTCGGTATCGACCTGACTATGCTCAACTCCCGACTGACTGTCACCGCCGATTTCTACCGCAAGAAATCACACGACATGCTCAATGAGAAGGAGAACTACATGTGGATGGGTTATCCCTCATGGCTGTCGAAAGTCTGGATGAATATCGGCTCGATGCAGGCAACAGGCTGGGAAGTGGGAGTGAACTGGCGCGATCGCGCAGGCGAATTCCGCTATGAAGTGGGAGTGAACCTCTCGGGCGTACGCAACAAGGCTGTCAAACTCACCGGCGACGGCCCGATCGACCGCGACTACTCACGCTCGGAGGACGGCGAACTTATCGGCCGCTTCTTCGGCTACAAGACTGACGGCCTGTTCCAGAACTGGACTGAAGTCTATGCCCATACCGACGAGCACGGCAATCTGATTCAGCCCAACGCTCAGCCCGGCGATATCCGTTATGTGGACAGCAACGGCAACGGCACCATCGACGAAGGCGACCGCGACTACATCGGTAATCCCTATCCCGACCTGATGCTCGGTCTGAATCTTGGCCTCTACTGGCGTAACTGGGACCTCACGGCCAATTTCTACGGCTCGTTCGGCAATGATATCTACAACACCACGCGCAGCCGTTACAGCGGAGTGGCAGGTGAGAATATATTTGCCGGTACATTCGATAAATGCTGGCACGGCGAAGGAACCACCAACGAGTTCCCGCGTCTGAGCGCCAACGACAGCAACCTCAACTATTCGCGCAAGAGCGACTGGTATGTGGAAGACGGCTCCTATTTCCGCTGCAAACTCCTCCAGATCGGCTACACACTGCCGAAACCTCTGGTGGGCGGCACAGAGCTCCGCTTCTCATTCTCCTGCCAGAATCTCTTCACCATCACCAGCTATTCAGGCATGGATCCCGAACGCCCCATGCTCGACGGCAATGTGCTTCAGACAGGTGTGGACAATATAGCTTATCCCAACCCGCGCACATTCCTCTTTGGTGTTAACTTTAACTTTTAATCCGTAAAACCGATAAGTCCGATGAAAAAATATATTATAATGGCGTCGATCGCCATAGCTGCATCGCTTTCGTCGTGCAACGACTTCCTCGACGAACCGGCACGCGGTGAGCAGAACCTCGATAATTTCTTTTCGACTCAGGAGGCTTGTGAGAACTATGTGACCGGTTGCTACGGCGGAATCGTGCAAGACGACTGGTGGCAGGTGTACAACCCCTGGCTTGAGATGGAAATGTGTACCGAAAATGCCTGGATGGGCAACTGTACGCAGTCGCAGGACGACTTCCGCTCGCTGGTGGCCTATATGCCCAACGGTCAGGACAACGGCCCGTCAAGCAACTTCTATCAGTATCGCTATAAAGCCATCTTCAATACGAATATCGCGATAAAATATATCAGCGAGGCCAACATCCCCATGAGCGATGAAATCCGCAACCGCCTTGTGGCTGAGGCCCGTTTCCTTCGCGGATATTACTATTTCGAACTGGTGAAGGTGTATGGCGGTGTGCCTCTGGTGACCAAACTCCTCACTCCCGGTGAGGCTGAGGGACAAGGCCGTGCTACCATTGAGGAAACCTACAACTTTATTGCCAACGATTTCCGCTTTGCTATCAAGCATCTTCCACAGAAGAGTGCCCAAAGCGAAAGCGAGATGGGCCGCGCTACCCGCGGCGCCGCTCTGGGTCTCTATGGCAAGGCACTGGTTTACCAGGGTAAATGGAAACAGGCAGCCGATACTCTGGGGCTGCTCGTGGAAGAAGGTGAATATGACCTGAATCCGGACTACGGCGACAACTTCAATCCGGAATATAAGAACGGTATGGAGTCGGTGTTTGAGGTTCAGCATATGTACAATGAAAACTACAACCTCGGTTGTCCGCTTGGCGTAATCGCAGGCAACCGTGGCGCAGGCGACCAGGACGGCTGGGCATGGGGTATCCCGACAGCCTACCTCGAGCATCAGTTTAAACTTGAAGGTGACAACGTACGCCTCCGCTGGACCATCATCAAAAACGGCGATAAAGAGATTGCAGGCGAAGATGATTTCGCAGCCATTGTTGAAAAACAGGGCGACAAGAATGAGGACGGCTCCTATTATATCTCCAATACCGATCTGAAGTCGCCGCGTATCTTCCGCAAATACTACGTGCCACTGAAAGACCGTGGCGTGAAGTTCGACCAGACCCACTGCCCGAACAACTGGCCTATCCTTCGCTACTCCGATGTGCTTCTGCTCTATGCCGAGGCTCTCAACGAGCTTGGTCTGGATGCTCAGGCAGCTCCGCTTGTAAGCAAGGTGCGTGAGCGTGTAGGGCTGGGCGAAGTAGACCATCTTACAGGCGACGAATTGCGTCAGGCTATCCGTAAGGAGCGCAACCTTGAGCTCGCAGGCGAATTCCACCATCTGTTTGACATCCGCCGCTGGATCGATACAAACGGCAAGCCTGTGGTGGCCAACCTGATGGGCCCCGACGGTAAGTTCGTGAAATGGAATACCAACGAAGAGACCGCCGATCCCGACGAATTTGCAAACCAGCGCGAGCAGAGCGACGAAGGTATCAACTTCGACATCAATCGCGACATGCTCTGGCCTATACCTCTTATTGAGATAGAGCGCTCGCACGGCGCTATCGTCCAGAACCCCGGATGGTAATTCGTTGATTCACCGCATAAACGAAGCCCTCGACCAAATCGGCCGGGGGCTTTGCTTATGAGGGGTAATAAGATCGGATAAATCGAATAATTAGGATAACTCGAAAAATTCGAATAATTCGTATAAATCGTATAAGGAGTTGGGATCAATTGTCGCGGGAGCGGTCGTGGTAGAGTTTGGGGAGGGGCGATGAGGTCATCTCATCGTGGTTGGCGCGCGAGCGATAGATGTCGAGGGCGGCGTAGAGAGCCTGCCGCATGGAGTCGGGCGAGGCAATCCCTTTGCCGGCGATATCGGCGGCTGTGCCGTGGTCGGGCGAGGTGCGCACAAATTCCAGTCCGGCGGTGAAGTTAACTCCTGCATTCATGGCAAGAGCTTTGAAAGGCGCCAGCCCCTGATCGTGGTACATGGCCAGTATGCCGTCGAATTTCTTATACAGCCCGTTGCCGAAGAAACCGTCGGCTGCATAAGGCCCGAAGGCATGGATACCCGCCTCGCGGGCCTGCTCGATGGCCGGGATGATCACTTGCTGCTCCTCGCTGCCGAGCAATCCCTCCTCGCCCGCGTGGGGATTGAGCGCCAGCACGGCGATGCGCGGCTTCACTATTGAGAAATCTTTAGTAAGTGAGAGATTGAAAGCCTGCAGCTTATCGAGTATGAGGTCGATGGTCAGGGCTTCGGAGAGTTTGGTGACGGGCAGATGGGTGGTGGCAAGGGCTACGCGCATCGTGTCGGAGAAGAGGATCATCAGCGGCTTGGCGCCTTCGATTTCCGACGAGGCGGCGAGATATTCGGTGTGGCCGGGGAATCGGAATGTGTCGCTCTGCATGGAGTGCTTGTTGATGGGAGCTGTCACCAGCACATCTATCACTCCGCTTTTGAGGTCGGTCACTGCTGCTTCGAGAGCGGCGAGGGCAGCCTGTCCGGCTTCGGGCGATTCCTGGCCGGGGTTGACCTGAGCGTCTTTGTCGATTACATTGACGATGCTGACGGCGTCGGTGCGCGCCTGAGAGGCATCGGCCACCTGTACCCACTGCGGCCCGGTAAGCTCCAGACCCTTGCGGTAGAATTGCGCGATTTTAGCGCTTCCGTAGACTATAGGTATGCAAAGTTCGAGCATGCGCTGGTCGTCGAGCATTTTGAGGATTACCTCATAGCCGACGCCATTGTAGTCGCCGTGGGTGATACCCACGCGCAGTCGCCCTTCGGGCAGGCGGAGCTGCTCTTTCCCTTCGCGGCCGTTTTCGCGACCTTCATTATGATTATTTTCGTTCCCTTTCATAGGTCAGTATTCATTAATTTGAGTTCAAATTTACAAAAATATCTCCAATATCCGAAAAAACGAATCCCTGCGCCGCGCGGGCGCAAGGATTCGTCGGATAGTTTCCTATGAGTAAATCAGCCAGATGGATTGCCTTCGCCGGCGCTTAATTGGCTGAGGGGGAATCGGTTTTGGGCGCTTTGCCGATGAGGTCCATAAATTGGTCGAGCTTCGGAGTGATGATAATCTCCGTGCGGCGGTTGCGCTGACGGCCCACTGCAGTCTCGTTGTCGGCAATCGGGTTGTACTCGCCCCGGCCGCCGGCGGTGAGGCGCGTAGGATCTACGCCGAATTTATCCTGCAGCAGCTGGACGATCGAGGATGCGCGGAGCACGGAGAGGTCCCAGTTGTTGCGGATGTTGGGCCGGCTGATGGGCACGGGGTCGGTATTGCCCTCGACCAGCACATCGTAGTCGCTGTAGTCTTTCAGGATTTTTGCAATCTTGCCGAGGGTCTGCATGGCGCGGTCGTTGACTTCGTAGCTGCCCGACTTGAACAGCATATTGTCGGCCAGCGAGATGTAAACCACACCTTTCAGCACCTTGACGTTCACCTCGTCCGTTTCGACGGGAGTGAGTGAGCGCGTCAGGTTGGTGGCCAGAAGCAGATTGAGCGAGTCGCTGCGGTTTTTGGCCTGCACGAGTTCGCGGATATACTTGTTGGAAGCATTGATCTGGTCGACAAGTTTGGAGATGTTGACGTTGCCCTGAGTGTTCTGGTTGATACTGTTGTCGAGAGTCTTCTGCAGGGCGGCATAGTTGGCCTTGAGCTCGGCATTGTTCTTCTGTGCCTGAGCGAGCAGGGCCTGAATGGTCTGTCCGTCGCTCTGCGATTTGGCCAGCGAACCCTGAACGTCGTTGTAGCGCTGCTCGAGAGCGGCGTTGTCGGCCTGAAGCTTATGATATTTCTTTGAGCTGACGCACGACGAGGCCGCTATGGCCAGGAGGCTTAATGTGAGGAGTTTAACTGTTGCTTTCATAGTGTTTTATAGTCGTTGTTGCGATATGCGGATGAAGTCCGGGCGATGCCGGACGGGTTTATTTAGAAACGCCCGACGGGGCGGTATTGTTCTCCACCGTGGCGGCAATGCGGAAGTCGTTGCGGTCGGGGTTGTTGTAGACCTTGAGACCGAATTCGCCGGCTGTGGCGTGGATATGCTCCAGAATTTCAGCTTTCACGGCCTCAAACTGACCCCAGCCCGTCATCTTCGAGTAGCAGTTGATATTCAGAGCTACGCCGTAGGCCTGAGGGGGATCCATCGAGATGAGCATATCCTGATTCTGCGAGTTGACCTGCGGATGGCCCATCAGATAGGCGCAGACATATGCGCGGAAGAGGCCCAGATTGGTGTCGACCGTGCCGTTGATGCCGTGAGTATTATTGTATTCCTGGGCGAAGATGGGCTCGCCCGAGGCTGTCTTGAGTTTTTCCTGATTCTCCACGAAATCTTTGAGCAGCGGGAACTTTTCGGCCATCTGACTGGCGAAGTCGGCATCTATTGCGTGGATTGAGGAGTGGTCGATGAAGATATTGTGGTCGATCATGCGGGCGCCGACTTTGAACATGTTGCGCCAGTTCTGAAACGAGGTGGAAACCAGCGAATAAGGCGGGAGCATCACCATGGTATTGTCGAAATTCTGCACTTTCACCACAGTCAGCGTCACATCCTGCACGATTCCGTTGGCGATGGTGCCGGGCACGGTAATCCAGTCGCCCACACGCAGCATGTCGTTGTCCGACAGCTGTATGCCCGCCACAAATCCGAGGATGGAATCTTTGAAAATCAGCATCAGAGCCGCGGCGAAGGCGCCGAGTCCGGCCAGCAGAGTCAGCGGCGACTTGTCGATGATTACCGACACGGCCACGATGGCGATGATAATCCATAGGATGCCGCGGAGGATGTTGAGGACGCCTTTAAGCGGGTGGTTTTCAGTGTTTTGCTTTTCGTCAAATCGCTGCCATCCGTATTCCAGCAGTGCGCTGATGGCCATGCCGAATGTGATGAGGGTGTAGACCCCGACTATGCGCAGAATCCAATCCAGGGTTTTCGGGTCGGTGGAGAAGGCGAAGGGGATAAGGCAGAGGAAAAGGATGGGCGGGATGATATGGGAGCATCGCGAGGGGACGCGCATCTTCAGCATAAGGTCGGCGGCCTGACTATGGCGCAGGCGCACCACTTTCCTGACCAGAAACAGCGTGGCCCTCCGGAGCAATATGCCCAGAAAGATAGCTACGGCGGCTATTACGATGGTGTAGCAGATCTCTTCTACTTTCTGATCGTGGTTCAGACCGATAAAGTCGAGCGTCTGGCGAATGAATTTCATCACCCATTTGGCAATCTGATGGCTGGGGATGAGCGAACCGCCCACGGCCTCGCCTACGGCTTTGCCGACGGCGACTCCTGACGACTGGTCGGCGGCGGTGTTGACGGCCGCAGCGATGACCATGCTAATGTGATAGAATCCCATGCTCATAGCGATAGTTGAATGTCGTGGCTGCCGGCGCTGATCAGCCCGGAGAGCCTTCATCCAATCAACAATCTCGCGGGCGTAAAGGTTTTCCCCGGTCACATGGCGGAAAGAAAAACGCTCCTGGAGCCATGAAGGGATCCGGGAGCGCTGTATGGGATGACGTAAAAATCAGAGGTTCGAAGCTACGATGGCGACAAACGAGGGCTCGTCCTTGTAGCCTACAAAAGAGTCGGTGGTGCCGTCGGGTTTGATGAGGACAATGTAGGGGATGCTCTCAACGCCAAACTGGGCAGCCAGCTCGGGGTTCTGGTCGACGTCGACGCTGTAAAAGCGGGCTTTGCCTCGGAATTGCTCGGCAACGCTGTCGAATATTGGGCCGAATGCGCGGCACGGACCGCACCAGGTGGCGTTGAAGTCAACCACCACCAGCACGTCGGAATTGGCCGGGAGGGTTTCGCCGGCTTTGAGCACCCGGACAGCTTCGGCAGGCTCTTCGGCTTCAGCCGTCTGCTCGGTGGCGTCGGTCTGGTTGGCCTCGGCGGACTGCTTGTTCGAGCAAGATACGGCGATGGTCATGGCAGCCACAGCGGCCATGGCGGTAATGTAGCGGGTTAGTTTCATAGTCAGGATGTATGTCTTGATGTGTATAAAATGGCGGCCTGAGCGGGCCGCGTTAGTTCTGAGGGCTGTGGCGGCACTCACGCGATGAATAGCCGCCGGATTATACCGCAAATGTAGTAATAAATTTCCACCCCTCAAAATCGCGGGGCTGACAGTCTGTAAGAAATTTGGCGCGGAGCGAAAATTCTGTTTTGCAAATTGCGGTTTTAGTGTTATCTTTGTAATTCATAGCCGGAGGGAGAAGTCAGCAACTACGGGAGCCTCCGGCATGAGAACCGTTAACCTCTTATCTGATTCTGCTACTTGCACTGGATATTTGATTACATAACGAACTCATGGGTCGAGTGGTCGCTGGTGATCCTATACTGGACCACCATCATCGCTACTATCGCGGTGGTGGTCAGCGAAAACCGCAACCCGGTGAAATCGCTGGCGTGGGTGACGGTGTTGCTGGTCGTGCCCATGATCGGCATCGTGCTCTATGTGGTGTTCGGCAGAAATATCCAGAATAAGCGCATCATCTCGCGACGCAACCGCCGCAAGCTCAGGCGCATGGGCACTCCGGCGTCGGCTTCGGGGTCGGCTCAGGTGGCCGAATCGACCGTGTCGAATATCAAGCTGGCCAATTCGCTGGGCGCCTCGCCGGTATATACGGGCAATGCTCTGAACATCTACGATACGGGATGCGATAAATTTGAGGCCCTGCTTGAGGATATCGCCCGGGCGAAGCAGTATATACATATCCAGTACTATATCGTAGCCGACGACCATATCGGCAGCCGGGTAATGGAGGCTCTGTGTGAACGGGCACGCGCGGGAGTGCGTGTACGCATGATTTATGACCATGTGGGCTCGTTCAAGCTTTCGCGCCGCAGCCTGCGCCACCTGCGCGAGGCCGGGGTGGAAGTCTACCCCTTCTTTACGGTGACGTTCCCGACGTTCGGTACCCGTATCAACTGGCGCAATCACCGCAAGATAGCGATAATCGACGGGGAAGTGGGCTATATCGGCGGCATGAACGTGGCCGACCGCTATATCGACGGCGGAAGGCTGTTCTCGCTCTGGCGCGACCTGCATCTGCGGGTCAAGGGGCCGGCAGTGGCGGCGCTTGAGTGCTCGTTTGCCATCGACTGGAACTTTATGGGCCATTCCCTGCTCGACGAGAAGGTGGAATCGGCGCCGGTTGAGGGCTCCGACATCGGCATCCAGCTGCTCACGGGCGGCCCGACCACCCAGTGGATGAACATCACCATGATGTTCCAGCATCTGATCTCCACGGCCCGCAAATGCGTATATGTACTGACGCCTTACTTCATTCCCACCGAGGGCCTGTTGCAGGCTCTGCAGATAGCGGCGCTGTCGAGAGTCGACGTGCGCCTGCTGCTGCCGCGCCGCAGCGATTCGGATATGCTCCGCTGGGCATCGTCGTCGTATGTGCGCGAATGTCTGCAGGCCGGCATCAAGGTGTATTTCTACGAGCCGGGGATGCTCCATTCCAAAGCCGTGATTATCGACGACGATATCTGCTCGGTCGGCTCGGCCAACTTCGACTGCCGCTCGTTCGAGCATAATTTCGAGGCAAATCTGCTGATATATTCCCGCGATTTCAACGCCCGGCTGAAGGAACGCTTCTACGCCTATCTGCGTGATAGCACGCGCATCCAGCCGCGCGAATGGGCCAGCCGTCCGCTGCCGGAAAAGGCACTGGAGTCGTTCATGCGCCTGTTTTCCCCGATACTCTGACACCTCGGGTAGGCCGTGGGTGACGCTGCGTCCGGCAAGGGTTGGCGTGGAAATGTTAAATTTGTTAAGATTTGCAGGCGGTTCTAAGGAAATGTTTAAATTTGCAGACCCATTTGCCCGAATTTCGGGCCGACGGTTCAGAAACGCAACTCAACCACACTACATAACCAACTCAAATTACACAACACAATGGCTTACGTAATTACTGACAAATGCGTCGCTTGCGGCACCTGCCTGCCCAACTGCCCCGTTGAAGCTATCTCGGAAGGCGAAATCTACAAGATCGATCCCGATACCTGCATCGAATGCGGCACTTGCGCTGATGTATGCCCCAGCGAGGCTATCATCCCCGGCGAATAATCGCTCGCTCCCGCCCGAGAGCGTTCGGGCATATTAGTTTAAGACTTCGACAAAGCGCCGTCGGCATCCGCCGCGGCGCTTTTCCGTGCTTTTGCGGTCAATACTGTAATATGTCAGTTTTTTGTCGTAAATTTGTGGGATGGGAAGAGGCGAACGCCTCGCCCCTGAATTATTATATCATATAAGAGCATTAAAGCATTATGGCATCAGCACCCAATCCGGATGACAAGAAGATTATCTTCTCGATGGTGGGCGTATCAAAAACGTATCCGCCCCAGAAACAGGTACTTAAAAACATATATCTGTCGTTTTTCTATGGCGCCAAGATCGGCATTATCGGTCTGAACGGCTCCGGTAAATCGTCGCTTCTGAAGATTATCGCCGGTCTCGACCGCGATATTCAGGGCGAGGTAGTGTTCGCTCCCGGCTATTCCGTAGGCTATCTGGAGCAGGAGCCGCAGCTCGACTCGGAGAAGACGGTAATCGAAGTGGTGCGTGAAGGCGTCAAGCCCGTGATGGATCTCCTCAAAGAGTTCGACGAGGTCAACGCCGCATTCGGCGACCCCGATGTGCTTGAAGACCCCGACAAGATGGATAAACTCATCCAGCGTCAGGCCGAGCTTCAGGATGCCCTCGACGCAGCCGATGCCTGGAATATCGATTCTAAGCTCGAGCGCGCCATGGATGCGCTCCAGTGTCCGCCCGACGACCAGAATGTCGCCACGCTCTCCGGCGGTGAGCGCCGCCGGGTGGCTCTGTGCCGCCTGCTGCTTCAGCAGCCCGACGTGCTTCTGCTCGACGAGCCTACCAACCACCTCGACGCTGAATCGATCGACTGGCTCGAGCAGCATCTGCAGCAATATCCCGGTACGGTGATCGCCATCACCCACGACCGCTATTTCCTGGACCATGTGGCCGGATGGATTCTGGAGCTTGACCGCGGCGAGGGGATACCCTGGAAGGGGAATTACTCCTCATGGCTGGAGCAGAAGACCAAGCGCATGGCTCAGGAGGAGAAGCAGGCCAGCAAGCGCCGCAAGACCCTCGAGCGCGAGCTCGAATGGGTGCGCATGGCTCCCAAAGCCCGTCAGGCCAAGGGTAAAGCCCGCCTCAGCAGTTACGACCGCCTGCTCAACGAAGACCAGAAGCAGCGCGAGGAACGTCTGGAAATCTTCATCCCCAACGGTCCGCGTCTGGGAAACAAGGTGATAGAAGCCACAGGGCTGGAAAAATCGTTCGGCCACAAACTGCTGTTCAAGGACCTTAACTTCTCGCTGCCGCCCAACGGCATCGTCGGCGTAATCGGCCCCAACGGCGCGGGCAAGACCACCCTTTTCCGCCTGATTATGAAGCAGGAGACCCCCGATGCCGGCACCTTCAGCGTGGGCGAAACCGTCAAGATAGCCTACGTGGACCAGCGACACCACGACCTGCTGCCCGACCGCACTGTTTACCAGGTGATTTCGCAGGGTGTGGAGAGCTTCCGCATGGGAGGCCGCGACATCAATGCCCGCGCATACCTGTCGAAATTCAATTTCGCCGGAGCGGATCAGGAAAAGAAAATCGGAGTGCTCTCCGGCGGTGAGCGCAACCGCCTCCATCTGGCCATGGCGCTTAAGGAAGAGGGAAATGTGCTCCTGCTCGATGAGCCTACCAACGATATCGACGTAAATACGCTGCGAGCCCTTGAGGAGGGCCTCGACGATTTCGCAGGATGCGCCGTGGTGGTAAGCCACGACCGATGGTTCCTCGACCGTATCTGCACCCACATCCTCTCGTTTGAAGGCGATGGCAAAGTGGTGTTCTACGAAGGCTCATACTCCGACTATGAGGCCTGGAAGAAGGCTCAGAACGGCGGCAAGGAGCCCCCGCGCAAGCGTTATCGCAAACTTATGGACTAAGGGCGCCTTCGGGGAGTGAAACTTCTGAAGTACATATCCGGCCTGGTGGTGATGGCTGCGGTTCTGACGGGCTGCAGCTCTACCAAGCATGTGCCTTCGGGAAGTTTCCTGCTCGACAAGGTGACCATCAGCGTAGATTCCGGCGAGGTGACCGCCTCGAATTTCTACAACTATCTGCGTCAGCAGCCCAATCATAAAGCTCTGGGGCTTACAAAGCTGCAACTCGGGGTCTACAACCTCTCGGGCCGCGACTCCACCGGCCGCTTCAACCGCTGGCTGCGCAAGATAGGGGAGGAGCCTGTGATCTTTGATTCGGCTCTGACCGATCAGTCGGCGCGTCAGCTCCGTCAGGCTCTGTTCAATCTCGGCTACCACGATGCCGCGGTCGACTACTCAGTGTCAGGACGTGGCGACAAGAAGGTGGGCGTCACCTACAATCTCCATCCCGGCGACCCGTTCGTGGTCAATTCCATGACGTTTGAATTTAAGGAGCCGGGCTTTGAGGAGATAGTGATGGCCGATTCAGCTTCGCTTCCTGTGAAGGCCGGCGGACTGCTTGACCTAAACATGCTCGACAATCAGCGCACGCTCATTGCCGAGATGATGCGTGAAAACGGGTATTTCGCCTTTACAAAAGAGAATATATCGTTCGTGGCCGATACGGTGGCCGGCTCCAAGCTGGTCGACCTGACCATGACCGTCAGCAATGCGCGACCCGGAGCGCACGGCAGCCAGAGCGCAGCCGGGCAGGGTGGCGGTCAGTCGGCCTCGGCGCTGCTTTCGGCAGCCCAGCGGCGGTATGCCTTCGGGCATATCGTGGTAGTACCCGATTTTACTCCGGGCGACGATATTCAGAATTTCAGGTTCGCCGACCGCGACACTGTGGAGTGTCAGGGCCTTGAAATCCTCTATGGGTCTGACCGCTATCTCAATCCGCGGGCTCTTGCCGAGCAGATTTATATCCGCCCGGGGGAAATCTACTCCACCACGGGCATCGAACGTACGTATGAGGCTCTCAACCGTCTGGCTATCCTGCGCTATGTCAACATCCTGACGCGCCCGGCCGGCACTGTGGGCGACATTGAAATCCTCGACGTCTATGTTTTGCTCTCGCGCACCAAGAAGATGGGCATCACTCTCGAGCTTGAGGGCACCAACTCCGAGGGAGATTTCGGCGTGGGCGGCGGCATCACTTATCAGAACCGCAACCTGGCCCATCGCGGCGAGGTGTTCACCTTCAAGCTCCGCGGCGCTTACGAAAGCCTGTCGGGCGATTTTACCGACCTGGTCAACAACAGCTACAACGAGGTGGCGGCCGAGGCCGGAATCACCTTCCCGCGCTTCATGGCTCCTTTCCTTCATCAGTCGTTCAAACACCGCATGAGGGCCTCGACAGAGTTTGCCGTGACGTTCATGCGTCAGGAGCGTCCTGAATACACTCGCATCATCGCCGGCGGCGCATGGCGTTACAAATGGGCCACGCGCAATGCGCGCACGCGCCGCACTCTCGACCTGATAGATATCAATGTGGTCAATCTGCCGCGCTCTACCTACGACTTTATCGACAATATCGCTCCCAACAATCCCTTGCTGCGCTATAGCTATGAGGACCACTTCATAATGCGCATGGGCTACACATGGTACAACACCAACCGACGCGTGGCCACCTCGGCTTTCGAGCGTCAGGAATTTCAGACGAACGTCTACACCGTGCGCGCCTCGGTGGAGACGGCCGGAGCCTTCCTCTACGCCATGTCGAAGATGTTCAATCAGCGCAAGGACGACGAGGCCTACAAGATTTTCGGCATCCAGTATGCTCAGTTTCTCAAGGGGGAAATCGACTACACCATCTCCCACCGCTTCAGCGAGCGCAGTTCGCTGGCTTTCCATGTGGGCGGCGGCCTGGCCTGGCCTTACGGCAATTCGCAGATGGTCCCCTTCGAGAAGCGTTTCTACGCCGGGGGCGCCAACGGCGTGCGCGGCTGGAATGTGCGCACTCTCGGCCCGGGCAGTTACGACTCACGCAATTCGGTGAGCAACTTTATCAATCAGTGTGGCGATATCTCGCTGATTCTCAATCTGGAATTCCGCACGAAGCTGTTCTGGGTGTTCGAGGGCGCTGTGTTTGCCGATGCCGGAAACATCTGGACCATCAAAGATTATCCCAACCAGGAGGGCGGATTCTTCCGCTTTAACAAATTCTATAAAGAGATAGCCGCCGCCTACGGCCTTGGCCTGCGCATGGATTTCAAGTATTTCCTGCTCCGCCTGGACATGGGCGTCAAGGCACATAACCCCGCCCGGGGCCAGGACCGCTGGCCCATATTCCGCCCCTCGTGGAAAGACGATGTCGCATTCCATTTCTCAGTCGGATATCCCTTCTGACAGAAAATGAATTTATTATTGTATGAAATCGATTCAAAAAATTATAAGCAATAGAAATATAATACGATACCCCAGCTGGGATTTGGTCTACGAATGGGAAGACGTTTTCTCACGTGAACTTGGCGCCGATATCGGTTATCTCACATACTACGCAAGAATTATCAATAAGATATGTCCGGCGTTGAAGAACGTGCTGCTCTCCGGCCGCATAAAATTCATTTTCCATATGATCCCGAGAATGGGAAACTCGATTGATAATTCAGCCAGCGTTGTTCCGCTCATTATTGATTTCTTTATCCGCGAGCCGCGCGAGCTTGAGCAATTTTATAAGGCTTATGACAGATGCAAGGTGGTGCTTATATCCAGCAAAGAAGCATACGACTTTCTGAAAAGCGTTAACTGCCCGTTGCCGATCAGGCATCTGGCGTTAAGTATACCTGACAAATATGCCATTGACAAGTATGCGCTCAGCAATAAGACTTACGATCTCATATTGAGCGGGCGCCAGAATGACCGCCATCGGGCTTGGCTGGAGACATACATGAAGAATCACCCCGATTTATACTATGTCTACAGGGTGCAGGACGGGGGTGTATTCAACTATTATACCAACAAAGGGGAGTCGTTGGGGAATCTGTCGACCAGAGACGACTTCATGAATCTGATTCGTAAAAGTAAGATTGCCCTGTATGCCACTCCCGGCATTGAAGGCGATGTGAAGCGTACAAACGGATTCCATCAGGTGACGCCGAGATTTCTCGAAAACATTGCCTGCGGATGCCATATCATTGCCAGCTATGAGAAAAACTCTGATACTGAGTATTATGAGATAGACAAATTCTCTCCAAATATTTCTTCCTATGAAGAATTTGAGGAGGTCTTGAACCGATGCCGGCAGCAGCCTGTCGACATTGAGATGTATGAGGTATATCTGGCAAAGCATTACACTTCGCAGAGAGCCAAGGAGTTAACGTCGATGATTTCCAGAATTTAAACATTTTGACAATCCCCAATATGAAAATCGCAGTAATAGGTGGAGGAATATCCGGACTCAGTGCCGCTCAATTTCTCGGTGAAAAATATGATGTGACTGTCTTCGAAAAAGACAACCGCCCAGGGGGACTGATCAAGTGCCGCAGAGTCAACGGCTCGCTTTTTCATACTTGTGGAGGTCATGTGTTCAATTCAAAAAGAGCTGATGTGCTTGAATGGTTCTGGTCGAAACTGAATCGCGAATCTGATTTCGTAAAGGCCGACCGAAACTCGGTGGTATACGTTGACAACAAGGGCATGGTGGATGCGGATGGCGACAGCGTAATACCTTATCCGATTGAAAACCATGTGTATCTGTTCAATAAAGAGCTTCAGAAAAAGATTATCGACGACTTTGTCAAGATAGCAAAAAATGAAGGTGCGGAGCCGGCAAATTTTGAGGAATTCCTTAAAAATCGGTTCGGCGCCACGCTCTACGATATTTATTTCAGGCCTTACAATGAAAAGGTCTGGAGAAAAGACTTGAAAAATGTGCCTCTGTCGTGGCTGGAGGGGAAGTTGCCTATGCCGACTGTCGCGGAGATGATTTTCAACAATATCAATCATGTGAAGGAGAAAGCTTTCGTCCATGCCACATTCTGGTATGAAAAGAAAGATGGTTCCCAGCATATTATTGACACTCTTTCGGAAGGATTGAATATCAAGTGCGATTCTAAGATAGACAGCATTGAAAAATCCGGCAACGGATGGCTGGTCAACGGCGAAAGGTTTGACAAAGTGGTGTTCTGCGGCAATATCAAAGACCTGCCGGGCATCTTGAAAGGCGCCGACCTGAGCGAATATACCGACCGTATCGCCGCCCTGGAGTATCATGGCACCACGGCTGCATTCTGCGAGATTGATGCCAATCCCTATAGCTGGATATATCAGCCCTCAGGTCGGCATGAAAGCCATAGGATCATCTGTACGGGCAACTTCTCGCCAACAAATAATTCGGAAACCTTGCCTAAGGGCAGAATTACGGCTACAGTGGAGTTTACGGATGAAATCTCCAAGGAAGATATTCTTGACAATCTAAAGAGGATGCCTCTGAATCCCAAATATCTTGACCATCAGTATAATCCATATACTTATCCCGTTCAGAATGCCGATACGAGAAAGATGATCCAAACGATGAAACAGCATCTCGCGGGGGATAACTTCTATTTCACCGGACGCTTTGCCGACTGGGAATATTACAACATGGATGTGGCCATCGGAGCAGCTATGGATTTATGCCGGAGCCTGTGAAAAGCGCGACTCGTCGCCGACATTTTTCCGAAGTTGAGCGTTATTACGCAGGGGTGAGGTGGAATGTGAATTTTTATGTAACATGAGATCAGATTATGAAACAGCTTTTGATTTTTGACCTTGACGGTACTTTGCTCAACTCTATCGCCGACCTGGGCCATGCCGCCAACTTCGCCCTGGAGCAGTGTGGCTTCCCCACGCATCCGATTGAGGCCTATCCGCAGTTTGTCGGCAGCGGGGTGACCAAACTGCTTGAACGCGTGCTTCCGGAAAGTTCGCGCAATCCGGAGCAGGTGGAGGTGATGCGCGGTTATTTCAAGCAGTATTACGGAGAGCACATGACCGACGAGACCAAGCCTTACCCGGGCATTGTCGACCTTCTGCATAATCTCACCGAACATGGCATCCATGTGGCTGTAGCCTCCAATAAATATCAGAGCGCCGTGGAGCATCTGATTCTCACCTGTTTCCCCGACATCCCCTGGGCGGCCATCGAGGGGCATAAAGAGGGGGTGAATGTCAAGCCCGACCCCTCGATTGTGTTCGAGATTCTCGGCAAATGCCCGACGGCCAAGTCGGAGGTGCTCTATGTGGGCGATTCGGGAATCGACATGGAGACAGCCCGTCGCGCATGTGTTGAGTCGGTAGGCGTCACCTGGGGTTTCCGCCCGGTGGCCGAGCTGCGGGCTTGCAATGCTGACCATATCGTAGAGACCACAGGCCAGATTCTCCGCCTTGCCTTGGGCGAAGACTGAATTTAAGATGGAGGGAAGGCTCCGCCGGTATCCCTGATCCTCCTGCTCGTGGACATTGCCGTAGGCATACCCTTTCATACGGAAAATTGTGAAAAAAAATCCGCAATTATAAGCTGCTATTCCCCACAAAAAGCGTACCTTTGCAGTTGAAAATGCGCCGGTAAGCGCATGTGATTGGCTATCAAATTTTTAAGGTAAATACATGGATTTCCTGACTGACCTTTTTCTCCCCGGTCAAACTTCGCTGGCATCCACTCTCGTGCTGCTGTCGTTTGTCATAGCTGTAGGTTTGTGGCTGGGCAAAATGAAAATCGGAGGCGTGTCGCTCGGCGTCACTTTCGTCCTCTTCGTTGGTATTCTAATGGGCCATTTCGGCTATGAAATCAATTCCGACGTGCTCAAATTTGTGCGCGAATTCGGTCTAATCATCTTCATCTTCGCCATCGGTCTGCAGGTCGGCCCGGGCTTCTTCTCGGCCTTCAAGCAGGGCGGTATCCGCCTGAATATGCTGGCGGTGCTGGGAATTGTGCTCAATGTGGCTATCGTGGTCAGCATCTATTATATCGACGGTACCACCTCGATGAATGCTCTGGTAGGCGTCATGTCGGGTGCCGTGACCAATACCCCCGGTCTTGCCGCCGCTCAGCAGGCTGCCTCCGACATCAATGCAGTCAATACCATGTCGATGGGTTACGCTGCCGCTTACCCTCTCGGCGTGCTCGGCATAATCGCTTCGATTCTTCTGATAAAGGTAATCTTCCGCGTCAACGTCAACGATGAAATAGCTGAAATCGAGCGCGAGCGTGAAGACAGTGAGGCCAAGCCTTATGTCGTCTCCTTCGAGGTTGTCAACCACCTTATCGAAGGGAAAACGCTGCTTCAGCTCCACGACATCATACATTGCGAATTCGTGGTGTCGCGACTGATGAAGGGCGACGGCGAGATTATCATCCCCAAGTCGAGCACTCAGATCCATGTTGGCGACAAGCTGTATATCGTGATGGGCGCTCAGGATGAGCCGAGCTTCAACGCCGTGCTGGGCAACCCGATTCAGATGGGCGATGAGGAATGGAACGAGGTGGCTCCCTCCAATGTGGTCTCGCGCCGCATCATCATGACCCGCAGCGAATACAATGGTGTGGCTCTCGGCGCCCTGCGTCTGCATAAGGGCTACAATCTTAACTGCACCCGCGTAAACCGTGCAGGCGTCGAGCTGCTGGCTTCTCCCGGTCTGCGTCTGCAGATGGGCGACCGCCTTACCGTGGTCGGCGATATCAATGATATCGACCGCCTGGCCTCCAAGCTCGGCAACTCGATGAAGCGTCTCAATCAGCCTAACCTTATTACCATCTTCGTCGGTATCCTGTTCGGTATCGTGCTTGGCTCGATAGATATAGGCTTCGGAATGAAGCTCGGCCTGGCAGGCGGTCCGCTTGTAGTGGCTATCCTCCTGAGCCGCTTCGGATATAAATTCAAACTGGTCACCTACACCTCATCGTCGGCTTCGCTGATGCTCCGCGAACTGGGCATCTGCCTCTTCCTTGCAGCCGTCGGCATCGGTGCCGGCAAAGGATTCGCGGCCACGGTGTTCAACTATACCGGTATGTGGTGGGTAATCTGGGGCTTCATCATCACCTTTGTGCCGCTGATGGTCATCGGTTGTATCGCCCGCGGAGTCTATAAGATCAATTATCTGACCATCATGGGTATGATGTCGGGATCGTATACCGACCCGCCAGCTCTGGCCTATGCAGGCGGTTCTACCGGCAGCGATGCTCCCGCCGTATCCTACTCAACGGTCTATCCTCTGACGATGTTCTTGCGCGTGGTAGCTGCCCAGGCTCTCGTGCTGCTGCTCATGTAGACTTTACGGAAACTGTCTTAGGCCACTGAGAGCATGGGGCGCTGACGGGCTACGCGGATGGTGCGGCGTGTGCTCCACCCCTGCGAGGCGTTGCGAATCCGCAGGCTCAGCAGTCCGGGGATGTCGCCAAGCATCGAACGCACAGAGCTCAGCAGATCTTCCATCGAGCCGATTCCTGATATCATACGTTCGCATACCGTGCGGCCGCACCGACTTACGGTGACAAACATGCGGTCGGTAGCGCTGATTGTGCCTGCTTCCCCTGCGCCACAGGAGAGAGCGCTTATGTAATGCTGCAAAGGATTCATAATTTTCAGGTTTTAAGTGTTGCGGAAGTCGTTGTTTCTGATGACATTGCAAATTTAAGCCTCCGCCTGGGCGGGATTCTGGCACCCCTGCGTGAAATGTAGTTAAATCTATCCTGCTGAGGGTTGAATGGGCGCTAAATGTGTGCAATTTGCGCCGAAAGGGGTGTATACATTAAACTTTTTTGGGCGATTACAACCCAGGGCAACCGGATAAATTGCCAGTCCCGTCACTTTTGCTTAACTTCGCATACCGACAAGGCGCCAGGCATCAACAAGGCGTCAGGCCTCGACAAGGCGCCATGAGCGTATGCGGCTTTTTGGCTACCACTCACCCTAACCCACACCCAAACCGATCGACACGATGAAAAAAGTAATGATGTTTATTCTCGGTCAGGCCTTCAGCTGTCTGGCTCTTTGTGCACAGTCAGTGGTGCCTGCCACTCCTATATCAGGCATCGGCAATCCATGCTTCCCCGGATGGTATGCCGATCCCGAGGGGATAGTCTTTGGCAATACGCTCTATGTCTACCCCACGCGCAGTCTCCCATATAAGCAACAGACCGCCATGGACTGCTTCTCGACCACCGATCTCAAACACTGGACCAAGCATGAGAATATCATCAACAACGACGAAGTAAAATGGGCCTGGGGCGCAATGTGGGCTCCGTCGGTAATCGAAAAAGATGGTAAATACTACTTCTTCTTCGGGGCAAACGATGTTCACCAGGGCGAAGTGGGCGGTATCGGCGTAGCTGTCAGCGACCGCCCCGACGGACCATTCAAAGACCTCCTTGGACGTCCGCTCATCAGCGATATTGTCAACGGCGCCCAACCCATCGACCAGTTTGTATTCCGCGACAAAGACGGCAGCTACTATATGTACTACGGCGGCTGGCGCCATTGCAACATCGTCAGGCTCGCTGACGATTTCCGCTCGCTTGTCCCCTTCCCCGACGGCACTATATATAAGGAAGTTACGCCCAAGGGCTACGTGGAAGGCCCGTTTATGCTGGTCAAAGACGGCAAATATTACTTCATGTGGAGCGAAGGCACCTGGACAGCCGATGACTACCGTGTAGCCTATGCCATCGCTGATTCCCCCTTCGGCCCCTTCGAGCGCATCGGCACTATCCTTGAGTCTGACCCCGCAATAGCCACCGGCGCAGGCCACCATTCGGTAGTACGTTTCACTGACGGCCGCTATTTTATTGTATATCACCGCCATCCGCTGGGTGCCACCGACGGAAACAACCGCGTGACCTGCATCGACGAGCTTCAGTTTGACGCCGACGGCAAGATCCTCCCCGTGAAAATGACCTTCACCGGCCCCGCCTCCGCCACCTTCTGACCCTTCCCTAATGCTACGGCTGAACCGTTGTCTGAAGTAATTGCAATAAATTGAAAATTGAAAATGAATTCGGTTGAACAGCACGCCTTAAAGGTTGAGGCGGGCTACATCGGGGAGTCTCATGGATTAACGCCGATAACGCGCAGGTATACGCGATAAATAGCGATTCTCGGGCGGAGGGCAAGGGAATTACAAAAAAAATTCGTAATTTTGCAGGAAATATCAACGCTAACAAGACATCATCGCAATGCTTGACAAGATAAAAGCCTTACAGGCTGAAATAGCGGCAGTTACAGCTTCCAACGCTGATGAGGTGGAAGCTCTGCGCCTTAAGTACCTCAGCAAGAAGGGTGCCGTCAATGCCCTCATGGCCGATTTCCGCAATGTCCCCGCCGACCAGAAAAAGGAGGTGGGCATGGCCATCAACGAGCTGAAAAACTTTGCCACTGAAAAGATCAACACCCTCAAGGCCGCTACCGACCTGGCCGAGGACGCCGACGATCTGCTCGATATGACCCGCACGGCGGCTCCGGTGCCTCTGGGTACCCGCCACCCGCTCTCGTTGGTGCGCGACGAAATCGTCGCCATCTTCCGTCGCCTCGGATATGTGGTGGAGCAGGGTCCTGAGGTGGAAGACGACTGGCACGTATTCTCCGCGCTCAACTTCGCTGCCGACCATCCGGCTCGCGACATGCAGGATACCTTCTTCATCCAGCGTAACCCCGACGTGCTGCTGCGCACCCACACTTCATCGGTGCAAACCCGCGTGATGGAGCGTTCCAAACCGCCGATCCGCATCCTCTGCCCGGGCCGCGTCTACCGTAACGAGGCCATCTCGGCCCGCGCCCACTGCTTCTTCCATCAGGTGGAAGGGCTATACATCGACAAGGGCGTATCCTTCGCCGACCTCAATCAGACGCTGCTCTATTTCGCCCGCGAAATGTTCGGCGCCGATACCAAGATACGTCTCCGTCCGAGCTATTTCCCCTTCACCGAGCCTTCGGCAGAAATGGACATCTCCTGTACCATCTGCGGCGGCAAGGGTTGCCCGCTCTGTAAAGGCACAGGATGGGTGGAAATCCTCGGCTGCGGCATGGTCGACCCCAATGTGCTCGACGCCTGCGGTATCGACGCGAAGGAGTACAACGGTTTTGCTTTAGGTATGGGCATCGAACGTATCGCCAACCTGAAATATCGCGTCAACGACCTGCGTCTCTTCTCGGAAAACGATGTGAGATTCCTTGAGGAGTTCACCCACGCTCATTGATGTGAGACTGTCACGAAAACAATTTAACTGAACCCCATAAGCGCCCGCCGCATTGCGGCAGGGCGCTTCAGCATCCGGCCATATGACCATCAAAGAAAGGTATAAACGCACATTCGAGCTCCTCGACGAGGCGATTCCCGAGCCTCAGACCGAGCTTCATTACGACACTCCATTCCATCTGCTTGTGGCGGTGATACTGTCGGCGCAATGCACAGACAAGCGCGTCAATATGGTCACTCCGCCTCTGTTTGAGGCCTTTCCTGACGCTCAGACGCTCGCGGCGGCTCAGCCCGAGGCCGTCTACGAATACATCAAGTCTGTATCGTATCCCAACAATAAGACGCGCTCGCTCATCGGGGCTGCCAAGACGATCGTCGAGCAGTTCGGCGGCGAAGTGCCCGACAATATCGACGACCTTCTGAAGATTCCCGGCGTCGGACGCAAGACGGCCAACGTGATGCTCGCAGTGGTGTGGCATCGCGCCGCCATGCCGGTGGATACCCATGTGTTCCGCGTGGCCGAGCGCATAGGGCTCACTACCAACTCGCGCACCCCCTTCCAGACTGAGCAGACTCTGGTGAAGCATATACCCGGCGACAAGCTCCCCACGGCCCACCATCAGCTCATCCTCCACGGACGCTACACCTGCAAGGCCCGCAAGCCCGAATGTCTCGACTGCGCGCTGAAGGATGTATGCCGCATGTATAATAAAAAGAAATCATAATCTCAACAAAGATAGCCTCCCCGACCCGGAGCATCACTCAGCGGTGGAAACTACATTCCTGTTCATCATCGAAGTAATCGGCACCTTCGCGTTTGCCATCAGCGGCATCCGTCTGGCGGCATTCAAGAATTTCGACTGGTTCGGGGCCTACACAGTCGGCCTGGTCACTGCCATCGGCGGCGGTACGCTCCGCGACCTTCTGCTGGGCATCGACGTATTCTGGATGCAGCAGTGGAGCTATCTGGCCGTCACCGGCGTGGCCCTCGCCATCGTCATCATTTTCAGGCGCATGCTGGTCAGCAACAACAGGATGCTCTTCGTATTCGATACGCTGGGTCTGGCCCTGTTTGTGGTCATCGGCATCCAGAAATCCATCGCCTGCGATTATCCCATGTGGGTGGCCATCGTAATGGGGCTCATCACCGGCTCGTTTGGCGGCGTGCTCCGCGACATCCTGATTAATTCCGAACCGCTCTTCTTCCGCAAGGACATCTATGCTACAGCCTGCTTCGCCGGAGGTGTGGTCTACTGGATAGCCCTGGCCTGCGGATGCTCAGACATTGTGCAGCAACTGGCGTGTGCCGTGACGGTTATCGCCCTGAGAATGTGTGCCTTGCAATGGAACTGGCATCTGCCCGTGCTCTCCTACGGTCCCGAACCCAACGGCAGCCATGGCTCAGACGTCCCCGCTGAAACTTCTACCGACGCTTCTACTGAAGAAAAATAACCACATACCATGAACACTACCGGCCTGAAACGGCACATTCCGCACATGACCCGCGACCAACAGATTGAATTTCTGAAATTTATCATAGTCGGCGGCATCAATACCATGGTCACCCTGGTGGTGATTTTCGTTTGCAAGTCGCTGCTCGACGTGAACCCCTACCTGTCGAATGCCTGGGGCTATGTGGCCGGTGTGACCAACTCGTTCATCTGGAATCGCCTGTGGGTGTTCCATTCTTCGGGCAGGATTCAGAGCGAAGCGCCGAGGTTTATCCTCGGATTCGCCGTCTGCTATCTGCTCCAGCTGGCCTTTGTGTGGGGCGTGACCAATCTGACGCCGCTTGGGTCAATGGAGTGGGACATCAAAGGGTTCACCCTGTCGGGTTACGGAGTCGCCACGCTCGGCGGCATGTGTGTCTACACCCTTTGCAACTACTTCTACAACCGCCGCATCGCCTTCCGACGCAAAAAGAGCTGACTCCTCCGCAATAGCAGGACCTAAATTCGGGGTCGGTATGCCCTTGAAAGCCTCCTGCAACGGCTTAAATCGGGATTTTTCCCGGTTCGGGCGCAAAATTTCGGCCGGGGGATGAGAAATATTCCGCGGAAAATTCTTACATTTGTAAAAATTTGGATAAGTATGGCCGGTGAACTCCAGCAAGCCATTGACCGAGTCAATGCGAAGACGCAGATTGTGCTTGACCGCTACGCTATTATGCAGCAGCGGCTTGTCGACAGCGCCGCAAGAATCGCAGAGCTTGAGAAGCAGCTTGCCGCCGCCCGCGAGGAAGCCCACCGCCTCAGTCTCGAGGTGGAATTTCTTAAGGTTGCCACTACCATCTCGCCCACGCGTGAAGATGTGGCAAAGACGCGGGCCATGCTCTCCGAATTAGTGCGGGAAATCGACAAATGTATCACCGAACTCAACGACTGACCCCTCAACCCGAAATATCTCTCCACGAGCTCCGGCTCGCCTTACGACGCCTATGAACGATAAGCTCAGCATAACGATTCGCATCGCCAACCAGCCTCCGATTTCGCTCGACATCAACCGCGAAAACGAGGAGCTGATACGCAAGGCCGAATTCAATGTCAATAAGCTTTGGAATTCCTGGCAGACGAAATTTAAATCAAAATCATCCACAGAGGTGCTTGCCATGGTGGCTTTCCGCTTTGCGGAGCTATTTTTCACTCAGGCGGCTCTGATGGAGCAGACCTCCGATGTCGTGGCCTCGTTTGAAAGCCGGCTCGACAAGATTCTGCTCGATATGGGCGAAGTCCCGGCCGGGAACCCCTCCGCGGCCGACCAAGCCTGACCCCTGAGGCTATGCTCCTTGCGGAGCTATCCAGGAGGGAGCTTGAAGGAAGGAAACATTTGTTGACCGGCGTTGGCGCCAGCCCTTGGAGAAGGGATTAAGATGCTGATGCTGACATGATTAGAAGATAACCAAATTTATCCCGCGCTTGAATGTAAACCCGGCAGGCGTCGGCGCTCAACCCCACGAAGACCGTGAACGGTCGCAACCCTCGGGGTGAGAGGCCGGTCCCGCGCGCCCCGGAGCGTTGCATCAGAGCGTGGAATTTTTTTATTATAAAACCACCGAACTAATGAACGTAATCATTATTATCGCGGTAGCCGTTGTAGCCCTTGCGCTGGGCTCGCTGGCCACTGTGGCCGTTCAGAAATCCACGGCCCGGAGCCGCGCCAAAACCATCATCGACGAGGCTACGCGCGAAGCTGAAGTAATCCGCCAGAAAGAGGCCCTCAAGGGTCGCGAAGAAGGCATCAAGATCAAGGACGAAGCCGAACGTCAGGCCAATCAGCGCCTGAGCAAGGTGCAGTCGGCCGAGGCCAAGATGAAGCAGCGTGAGATGCAGCTCAACCAGCAGCAGGGTGAGAATCAGCGCAACCGCAACGAGCTTGAGGCTATGCGCCAGCAGCTTAACGCCGAGGAAGCCGTGATCGAGAGCCGCAAGGAAGAGCTCGAACGCCTCAAACGCACCGCTCAGGATACCCTGGAGCATATCTCCGGCCTCTCATCCGAGGAAGCCAAGGAAAAGCTTATCGAATCGCTTAAAGACGAGGCCAAGACCGACGCTGCCCAGTATGTCAACGAAATCATGGACGAGGCCAAAATGACCGCCAATAAGGAGGCCAAAAGGATTGTGGTCCAGACGATTCAGCGAGTAGCCACCGAGGCTGCTATCGAGAATTCGGTGACAGTGTTCCATATTGATTCCGACGAAATCAAGGGCCGCATCATCGGTCGCGAAGGCCGCAATATCCGCGCCCTCGAGGCTGCCACGGGAATTGAAATCATAGTCGACGATACGCCCGAAGCCATCGTGCTTTCCGGCTTTGACCCGGTGCGTCGCGAAATCGCCCGTCTGGCTCTCCATCAGCTTGTGGCTGACGGCCGTATCCACCCCGCCCGCATCGAGGAGGTGGTCAACAAAGTGCGCAAGCAGATTGAGGAAGAGATTGTCGAGACCGGCAAACGCACGGCCATCGACCTGGGTATCCACGGTCTGCACCCCGACCTTATCCGCATGATCGGCAAAATGAAATATCGCTCGAGCTACGGGCAGAACCTTCTGCAGCATGCCCGCGAAACCGCCAACCTCTGCGCCATCATGGCTTCGGAGCTTGGACTCAACCCCAAGAAGGCCCGCCGCGCCGGTCTGCTCCACGATATAGGCAAAGTGCCCGACGAAGAGCCCGAACTGCCTCACGCACTGCTGGGTATGAAGATTGCCGAGCGCTGCAAGGAGAAACCCGAAATCTGTAACGCTATCGGCGCCCACCACGACGAAATCGAGCAAACCACTCTGCTGGCTCCCATCGTGCAGGTATGCGATGCTATCTCAGGCGCCCGTCCCGGCGCCCGCCGCGAGATTGTGGAGGCCTACATCAAGCGCCTCAACGACCTTGAGCAGCTTGCCCTGTCGTATCCCGGCGTAATCAAGACCTACGCCATTCAGGCCGGACGCGAGCTGCGTGTGATTGTAGGCGCCGACAAGATCGACGATGCCGAAACCGAAAACCTTTCGAACGAAATCGCAAAGCGTATCCAGGACGAGATGACCTATCCCGGCCAGGTGAAGATCACCGTGATTCGCGAGACCCGCGCCGTCAGCTTCGCTAAATAATCCATAGAGTGAATGCCGATGGAAGACAACGAATTTAAACCCAAGCTGACCGACGGGGCCGAGGATGCATGTCTCGACTGCGACGGCTGCTCCGACGGCGGTTGCGGCTCAGGCTGCGGCAGCTGCGGCGGCTGTGGCTCTGACTGCGACGTGCGCGCCAAGCTCCACAGCTTCAACTACTTCGAGGATATCCCCGGCGGATTCGCCGACGACAATATGGTGGAAGTGCAGTTTAAAAACACTCGCAAGGGCTACTATATCAATTCGGGCAATATCCCTCTGGAGATAGGCGACATGGTGGCGGTGGAAGCCGCGCCCGGCCACGATATAGGCAGAGTGTCGCTGACCGGAGCCCTCGTGCGCCTTCAGATGCGCAAGGCCGGCATCCGGCCCGACTGCGAGAAGCGCCGGGTGTTCCGTAAAGCCAAGGCTTCTGACCTGGAGCGCTTCGAAAAAGCCAAGTCGCTGGAAAACGACACCATGATACGCGCCCGCAAGATAGCTTCATCGCTCCAGCTGAGCATGAAGATAGGCGATGTGGAGTATCAGGGCGATGGCAACAAGGCCATATTCTACTATATCGCCGACGAGCGCGTCGATTTCCGTAAGCTTATCAAGGTGCTCGCCGAAACGTTCCGCGTGCGCATCGAGATGAAGCAGATCGGAGCGCGTCAGGAGGCGGGACGCATAGGCGGTATCGGCCCGTGTGGCCGTCCGCTCTGCTGTACCACCTGGATGAGCAACTTTGTAAGCGTCTCCACCGGAGCCGCCCGCTATCAGGACATATCGCTCAACCCGCAGAAGCTCGCGGGCCAGTGTGCCAAGCTGAAATGCTGCCTCAATTTCGAGGTCGACGCATACATGGAAGCCACGCGCAAGCTCCCGGGCAAAGAGGTGCGCCTTGAGACCGCCGACAACACCTACTATTGGTTCAAGGCTGATGTATTCAAGGGGGATATCACATATTCCACCGACAAGCATATTCCGGCCAATCTGGTGACTATCAGTGCTGAACGCGCATGGGAGGTGGTCAACCTCAATAAAGCCGGCGAAAAGCCGCTCACCCTCGCTCCCGAAGGGGAGGAGAAGGAGAAAGCGCCGGCTGAATACGCCGATATCCTCGGTCAGGACTCGCTGACACGCTTCGATAAGAAAAAGAAGAAGCGCAAAGGCGGCTCCAAGGACCGTCCCAAAGACCAGCGTGAACCTAAGGCGCCGAAAGAGCCTAAGGAACCCAAAGAGCCGAAAGAGCCGAAAGAGCCTAAGGAACCCAAAGAGCCTAAGGAGCCTCGCGAGCCGAAAGATCCGAAGGGTCAGAAAGACCCCAACGCTCCGCGCCCGCAGCGCGACAACCGCAACCGCCCCAACCGTAACCGTCAGCGCCCCAACCGCAACAACGGCGGCGGAAACAATAACGGAAACAACCCTAAGCAACACCAATCCTAAGCAACCTCAATGAAGCGTTTGCTACATCTGACTCTACCGATGGCGGCCGCAGCTATGCTGTGGCTGTCGTCGTGTGGGCAGGATGTCCGCAACAGTTCGAGCGAATATCATCGGGTAGATCCCGACGGATGGAGCTATGCCGACCGCCTGACATTTAAGCCCGAGCATCTCGACTCCGTGTGTGAGGGGTCGCTGGTAGTGGGGCTCCGCCATGAAGGGGACTACCCATACAGCAATCTTTGGCTTGAAATCAGTTACACCGATGCCCGCGATCCGCTTTATCCCGTCGGCCCGGTCAAAGATGGCAAACGGAGGCTGCGCCGGCCGTTGCGCCGCGACACTGTGGAGATACGTCTCTGCGACCCATACGGAGCCTGGACGGGTCGCGGCATCGGTACCTCATTTCAGGTCACCGACACTGTGACCGATCTCGTCCACGCAAGCGGTACCCCGGTGATGGTGCGCCATCTGATGCGCAGCGAAATGCTTGAAGGGGTCAACCAGGTGGGCCTTTTCTTTGTTCCAAAATCATGAACGAAAAGAAAGAAAATCTGATATTGCTGCCTGAGGATGAGCTTCGTATCCGCCTCGAGGCCGTAAAGGCATCCATGGCCCGGGAGGGGATGGATGCAATCGTAGTCTGCGACAACGCCAACATGCTCTATTTTACCGGACGTGTGGTGGCCGGATACATATACATCCCGCGCACGGGAGAGCCCCACTGGTTCGTGCGCCGTCCGGTAGGACTGGAGGATGCCCGTCTGCGCTATATCCGCAAGCCGGAGGAGATCCCCGCCATGCTGTTGGCCGACGGATACCCCGTGGCCGGTGTGATAGGCGTGGAGAGCGACATCCTGCCGTGGAACCTTGTGGAGCGTCTGCGCAAGGTGTTTGTCGGATCAGAGCTGACCGACTCCACAAATATTCTTCGCGAGGTGCGCTCGGTAAAGACCCGCTTCGAGCTCTCCCTGATTGAGCAGTCGGGCCGGAAGCATGTCGAAGTTTACCACAAAATCCCGGGGATGTACGCTCCGGGGATGACCGACCACGAACTGCAGATTCAGATCGAATACCAGTCGCGACTGGAAGGGAATCTCGGAGTGTTCCGCATCTCCGGTCAGTCGATGGAGATTTTTATGGGTAATGTGCTGTCGGGTGAGAATGCCGATGTTCCTGCACCTTACGATTTCGCCATGGGCGGCCGCGGCCTTGACCCGTCGATTCCCGGCGGAGCTTCAGGTGAAGAAATCCTCAACCATACGGCTGTGATGGCGGATGTTAACGGCAATTTCACCGGGTATATGACCGATATGACCCGTGTGTTTTCTGTAGGCTCTGTTTCGGATAAGGCTATGGAGGCCCACCGCTGCTCGATCGATATCTGCCGCATGTTTGAGCGCGAGGCGCTCCCCGGCGTGGAAGCTAAAGCTCTGTATGCCAAAGCTGAAGAGATGGTGGCCGAGCGCTGCCTGAGCGAATATTTCATGGGCCACCGCCAGCATGCCGGCTTTATAGGCCATGGAGTCGGCATCGAGGTGAACGAATGGCCGGTGGTAGCGCCCCACAGCCGCCATATTCTGGTAGAGGGGAACGTGATCGCTCTCGAACCTAAGTTTGTGATTCCGCGTGTGGGTGCCGTGGGCATCGAAAATACATATGTCATCACTCCTCAGGGCGCACGCTGCGTGACCAACGCCCCCGAAGATATAATCTCGTTAGTATAACAGCCTGACAGTCTTGCATATGGAAACAGCTCAACCCGACAAGGATTTCTTCCTCAGCAGGATAGATACCCCTACGTTCCATCTGGTAGGGGAGGCCGCCGACGCTCTTGGCCGCGAATGTTACGTGGTCGGAGGCTATGTGCGCGACCTTCTGTTGGGCCGTCCCTCGAAGGATATTGATTTCGTAACGGTCGGAAGCGGTATCGAGGTGGCAAAAGCTGTAGCCAGGAAGATGAAGGGCAGCCATCTGGCTGTCTTCAAGAATTTCGGGACAGCGCAGGTGAAGAACCGCCACACCGAGCTTGAATTTGTCGGTGCGCGAAAGGAATCATATCATCGCGAGAGCCGCAATCCGATAGTGGAGGATGGCACTCTGACCGACGACATATCGCGCCGCGACTTCACAATCAATGCCATGGCCGTATGTGTCAATGCCGACCGCTTTGGCGAGCTGATAGATATGTTCGGCGGTCTGGAGGATCTGCGCAACAGAAAGATACGTACTCCGCTTGATCCGGACATCACTTTCAGCGACGATCCGCTACGCATGATGCGCGCCATACGCTTCGCCACTCAGCTTGATTTCGAAATCATGCCCGAGACTTTTGAGGCTATCCGCCGCAATGCTCAGAGAATCAAAATTATTTCGCGTGAGCGTATCGCCGACGAGCTGATGAAGATGATGCGTTCGCCGCGTCCGTCGCTTGGCTGGACTCTTCTGCTCCGGTCGGGGCTGCTCCAGCTCATATTGCCCGAACTTGCGGCCATGAAGGGGGTGGAGACCGTCAAAGGGATCGGACATAAGGACAATTTCCTGCACACAATGGCTGTGCTCGACAATGTGGCTGAAGCAAGCCGGAATGTATGGCTACGCTGGAGCGCCCTGCTCCACGATATAGGCAAACCGGTGTCGAAACGCTTCGATCCGGCCGTCGGATGGACCTTCTACGGGCATAATGTGGTGGGAGCCAGAATGGTAAGTCGCATCTTCCGTCGCCTGAAGCTTCCATGCAACGAGCATATGAAGTATGTGGAGAAGATGGTGGAGCTGCATATGCGCCCCATAGCGCTGGTGGAAGACGAGGTGACTGACTCGGCGGTGCGCCGTATGCTGTTCGATGCAGGCGACGATGTCGACGACCTGATGATCCTTTGCAGCGCCGACATCACTTCGAAAAATCAGATGAAAGTGGAGCGATTCCGCGCTAATTATGAGCTGGTTAAGCAGAAGATGGTGGAACTTGAGGAGCGCGACCGCATCCGCAATTTCCAGCCGCCTGTAGATGGCCGTGAGATTATGGCCACATTCGGTCTGGGCGAATGCCGCGAAGTGGGCATCATCAAGGAGCATATCAAAAATGCCATCCTCGACGGCGTTATCCCCAACGACCATGAGGCAGCCCGCAATCTGATGATAGCTTTCGCCGCCTCAACGCTCAATCTGCATCCGACGGAGTAAGACCTCGTCAGGAAAATGAACTAAATAGCCTGAAAAATCATTTTAAAGTAAGAGCAATTCTCATGCTCCGGGGGCGAGCAAACCTTCTCGCAGGGGCATAAGGCACTCTCTATGCGTCGCCCGTTGCAAGCGTCGGCTCAAAATGTAAAGATATTCAACTATTTAACGCTAAAACCTCTTACATCATCTATGAAAACCGGACGAAATCTTTTGTTGGCGCTGCTGCCTGCTCTTGCCGTCGGCGTCATCCCAGCTTCGGCGCAGGACGCTGAAGAAGGCGATGTCATCTATCAGGCTCAGTCGGTAGAGATTGTCGGCATCGACCCAACTCTGCGTGAGATTATCAGCCTTCACCGTCCTGTGATGCCTCAGACGGCTCAGGAGCCTAAATTCGCCATCCACACACGCGACAATAAATTCATCCTGTCGATCGGCGGAGTAATCAACCCGATTCTTGGTTTCGACCTGGGCAATGATCTGTATGATGCCACGGGCAAATCGACCGACTTCATAACGGGCGATATCCCCGTGCCCTCCATGCCCGGCCATAAAAGCACCTTCTTCATCAATCCGTTTGACTCCTATCTCGACTTCACTATCGTAGGGTTTGGCGGCACGGAGAATCAGGTGACCGGCTACGTGAAGCTCTCGCTCAACGGAGCCAACAACCATGCTATTCTTAAACGTGCTTACGTCAGCTGGAGGCACATCACCGTCGGAGAGACCGCAACCATTTTCAAAGACGATCTCGCAGCCACACCGCCTACTATCGATTCCGAGGGTCCGTGCGGTATGGTCAGCGAAACTGCCCACTCGCTCAATTATAAATCGCCCGAATGGGATGGATTCAGCTTTGCCGTCGGCGTGGAAATGCCAACGTTCTACTCTTCCAACGGCGTATATCGCGGTCCCGACTATAACCATCATTTCTACGACAAGCAGGTGACCGAAGAGGCATCGCAGGTAGTACCCGATGTCCCCTTCTATCTCCAGTATCAGGCCTCAAGGAGCAATCGTATCCGTTTAAGCGGCCTTATGCGCAATTTCGCATACCGCGATCTGGTGGCAGGGAAAACGCGCCATCTGGTAGGATGGGGAGCTATGGTATCGGGCAACTTCAGTTTTTACGAGCCGCTGGTATTCAACTTCCAGGCGGTCTACGGCAAAGGTATCGCCAACTATATTCAGGATATTCAGGGCCGTCAGATCTCGTTCACCCCTAAGGACGACGAGATAGGGCGCATGGAGAGCAATCCGATGATGGGCCTGACGTTCGGAGCCTCATATAACGCCACCAAGAAGCTTCAATTCAACCTCGTAGGGTCGTATGCTCGCGTATGGGATGCGCAGAATTATGCTGTGCTGGGCGATCAGGACGGCGTGGCCGGAAGCAACAACTACCGCTATGCCGTATACGGCGCAGCCAATTGCTTCTACAGCTTCACGAAATATCTGCAGTGGGGCATGGAATACGTCTATGGCCGCCGCGCCACCTACGAACTGGGCGCTGCCAGTGACCACCGTATCCAGACCCAGCTCATCTTCTCCTTCTAATCTCCGCCAAACATCTTCCGAGAGAGTGCATCGTAAAAAATCGAATTACGATACACTCTCTATCTGCTGAGTATCAATTATTTATCATCGAAATCAAACCTAAATCCCGAGATTGGCAAATATGGGCAGGTCGCACTAAGGCACGACCCTACTGATTGATAACCAGTGGTTTAACGTCATTAAGTCTAATTGTATAGGTACGTAGGAAAGCGAAGGTTAATTGCATCTGAAATTTAGCTTTTCAACTGGGTTTTATATCTGACTGCCGAATAGGATTCTCACGGTGCTATGGTGGGGGAGGGGTATAAATTAAAAATCGATCATTCCGGGAGGAATGACCGATTTTTGTGCTGTTAAAATCTTTGCTGTTGTGTAGCTGCGAATTATTCAGCAACTACGGCTACAGTGGTGTCAGCTGCTACAGTGTCGCCAGCGACTACAGTGTCAACAACTTCTTCAACAACTTCTACTACAGAGTCAGTAGCTTCGGTAGCTTCAGCGTTTTCAGCCTTGTTGCCGCAAGAAATCATCGAAAGACCTGCGAGAACAGCGAAAGACAAGAATAACTTTTTCATTTCGATTTTAGATTAAATAATAAAACAATATTTTGTGCTTCAAAAACATTGCAAAGTTACCACTTATTTTCGTACCTCCAAATGTTTTTTGATTTTTTTTGAAGAAAAAATGCTTTAAAACACATTTTTTTGCTCTGACGCTATTTTTCTGACCCAATTTCAGGTGTTTATCGCCAAGAATCTGCCGGAACTGCCAAAATCCCGGGTCTGTAACTACAGGGAGTTGATAGATGCAAGAGTAGAATTGGGGAGCAAAATCGGCGTGAATGAGCATTTTTCGTACGGCGGGAAATGTTAAACGAAAAAATAATCGTAACTTTGCGGTCGATTTTAATCTACATACATACACATCTTACATATATTATAATGAAAGCATTCGTTTTTCCCGGTCAGGGTGCTCAGTTTGTCGGTATGGGCAAGGACCTTTACGACAACAACCCTCTGGCTCACGAACTTTTCGAGAAGGCTAATGAGATTCTCGGTTTCCGCATTACCGACCTGATGTTTGAAGGTACAGAAGACGATCTGAAGCAGACGTCGGTCACTCAGCCCGCCGTGTTCCTCCACAGCGTCATTCTGGCTAAAACCCTTGGCGATGAATTTGCTCCCGATATGGTGGCCGGTCACTCGCTTGGCGAACTTTCAGCTCTGACTGCCGCCTGCGCTCTCAGCTTTGAGGACGGTCTGCGTCTGGTAGCTGCCCGCGCAAAGGCTATGCAGAAGGCTTGCGAACTCAAACCTTCGACCATGGCTGCTATCATCGCTCTGCCCGACGAGAAGGTTGAGGAGGTATGCGCCAACACCGACGGTGTGGTTGTCGCAGCCAACTACAACTGCCCCGGACAGATTGTAATCTCCGGCGAGATCGACGCTATCAACTCTGCTTGCGAAACTCTTAAGGCTGCCGGCGCTAAGCGCGCCCTTCCGCTTAAGGTGGGCGGCGCCTTCCATTCGCCCCTGATGGAGCCTGCCCGCGCCGAACTGGCAAAGGCTATCGAGGCTACAGAATTCCATACTCCTGTTTGCCCTGTATATCAGAATGTTGATGCCAAGGCTCATAGCGATGCCGCTGAAATCAAGGCTAATCTTGTGGCTCAGCTGACCGCTCCGGTACGCTGGACTCAGAGCGTTCAGGCCATGATCGCCGATGGCGCTGACCACTTCACCGAACTTGGCCCGGGCAAGGTGCTCCAGGGTCTGGTGTCGAAGATCTGCCGCGACGTGACCGTAGAAGGCCGTCAGTAATCCTGCCGTACAACTTTTCTGACAGAAATAAATCAGGCGATACCCCTTGGGGTGTCGCCTGAGTTGTTTTATTGCCGAAACGGCTATAAAGCATGTGCGTTATGTAAAGCGTGTGGTGCGTTAGTCAACGAAAATCAGGATGGCAGTGGGGATCTCCTCGGCGCGGAGGTTGAGCGGATCAAACTGAATCTGGAATGAAGCCGGGACAATGGATGCGTTTGTGGCCGTCATGGTGGCACCAACGCCCGTGACGAGCAGGCGCTCGCCGGCATAGACGGCATACATTAGGTTGGCAGAGCCCATCGGGTCGGTGCGACGGAGTGTGGCCGTGGCTGTGAGGCCGCGGAAAGTGCAGTCGGTCAGCGTAAACGAATCGATATGCACGCCGCGGGCGCGCTCTTTTTCGCGGTCGATGGACACCAGGCGCCGCATGCGAGTCAGCCGCTCTTCGTTTGAGCTCCGGCGCCATCTTTCCAGCGGATTAACAGGTCCGTATGCTTCGGCCGGTTCGGCAGCGACGGCATCAGCCTCATTCACAACCTCAACTTCAGCCGAATCCCCAGCACATTCTCCGGTGCTATCCGTAACGTTATCAGGGGCTTGCGGCAGATAGTGGCGGCGATGGCTAAGGTATCGCTGATTGATAGGCCAGCCTAAGGCATCGGCCAGCGAGCAGAAAATCTCGCCTACTACGGCTTCGCGGAATGCGAATCCTTTGGCGAACGATTCTGCCACCTCCTCGGCACTGGCCGACCAGCGGTCGAATGCTGAGAATCTTTCGATGGCTCCGGCTTCCAGTGCGGTAGCCCATGCGAAGCATACGGCCTGAGGTTTGGCAGAGACGGCCTCGGCAAATTCGGGCTTGAAAAGCCGGCCGTCGGCGGTGGGGATAATATTGATGATCATAACAGTGAATTAGCTGGATGCGTTGTTAAGTCGGTGAGGCCATGGGCCGCATATTGAGGTGAAAAGATGAAAAGGCTCTAACGTCTTACTTTGGTAGGGTGAGTGGTCATGGCAAGCACCGGCTCGTCGGAGTCGGAATCGCCGTAGGCCCACGACTCCATTAGATAGATGTCGGGATAGGCCTGACGCAGACGTGTGCATTTTTCCGCTCCGTGGCAGTTGGGGGTGGCGAAATGCCCGGTCAGACGGCCTGTGGCTTCATCGAATTCCGGTTCGGTGGCTATGACGCGTTGGAACCCATTCGATAGCGCCCACGGCTCGATCCATTGTCGCATGCTGGCCGACAGGATGACAGTCTCGTTGCCTTGGGCTATGTGAGCTCCGGCTATGCGCATCATCACCGGATTCTTGCGGGCGCTGATACGGTCGGCGAAAGCTCGGCCATGATAGCAGAATTGCTCCAAAGTCATCCCCTTGAACAGATGGAAGAAGATCCGCTCTTTGGCTTTCGAGCTGTGAATCAGCCGTAACTGCCAGGCTATAATCCAGGGGAGGGAAAGAATGGCGGCCAGCGCCGAGCGCCATCGGCCGCGGGCAAACAGAGCGAACATACCGAAAGAGTCACCCCGGATCAGGGTGCCGTCGAAGTCGAATATGGCGATGCGTCGGTTCATGGTTGCAAAGGGTTATCGGGGGTTGAGAGATAATGTGATTGACCGGTTATAAATAGATGAAACAGAAGAACATGATAAGCCAGCTCAGGAGGCACAACTGCAGAAAGCGGTCGCGGAGCATGAGGGCTATCGGATTGCCGCTGCCGGAATTCGCCAGCGCCAACTGGAGGTAGCGTAGGGTCCCGGCAAGCACGAATACTGATGTCAGATAGAGATAGTGGGAGCCAAACCGTCCGATTACTTCCGGCGAAAGCGTGTAGATCAGGTAGCAGACCAGGGTGGCTCCGGCGAGGATGCCAAGGGTTATGTCAAGGATGGGGAGGGTGTAACGTGTGGCATTTTTGCGGGTCACTATACCCTGTGAAAGATATGTCACCACATCCTCGCGCCGCTTGGCGAAGGCCAGAAACAGAGCCAGCAGAAATGTAAGGCATACAATCCAGGGCGACAGCCACACCGAGCAGGTTTCGCCTCCGGCCACCACGCGCAGTACGTAGCAGAGCGCCACCGCCACCACGTCGATAATCATCAGATGCTTAAGCCAAAGGCAGTAGGCCGCGTTAAGGGTAAGGTATACTGCAGTAATGGCCAGGAGAATCGGGAAATTTCTGCCCAAAAGCAGACAGCAGCCCAGTGAGAGCACAGCCATCAGAGCGGCCAGCGCCCATCCTATCGTGGGGCTGACCTGGCCGGAGGCTACAGGTCGCCGACATTTGCGCGGATGCAGCCGGTCGGCGTCAGCGTCGAGGATGTCGTTCATGCAATAGACGGCGCTTGAGGCCATACAGAAAGCTGCGACAGCTACCAGAGCATGACGCCAGCATGAGGTATCGCCCATCTGCCCGGCAAAGAACATCGGCATCAGCACGAATCCGTTTTTCAGCCATTGTATCGGCCTGAGAAGGCGGACGGCCGCTCCGGGGTTGATATGTCGGAAGCTGGGATTCATGAGATGACGTGACGGAGGATGAAGGGAACGTATTGGGAGGTGAAGGTGTATACGGTGCCGAGCGGGGAAGTCCAGTTGAACTCAGCCAGATGGTATTGGGGGGTAGGCAGACACATCAGCAGTATCATTATGGCCATAATCCAGCGGCGCTGCGGCAGAACCTTGATAAATAGCGAATTGATGCCGACGGCTATATTCGTAAACCATGCGGGGAACGCTTCGGCTATTGTACGTGCCTTCAGGAAGAGGAAGGGGAGGATTGCGGCTACGGTGATATATTGGTAGACGCGATATTGGTCGCAACTGAGCACTGTCAGCATCGGAAGCATGCAGATGATTGTTAACAGGCTGAGCGACGGGAGGTTGTGCCGGTCGTCTGCTGTAGGGCTCCAGCGCCAGGGGAAGATGATGAAGAAGTTTGACAGAGTGTAGAAGAGCAGACACAACTCGCTCGCGCGTAATGCGATGCCTGCAGCCCAGCCCCATTGGGGAGAATAGAAATTATTATAGAGATGCAACCATATGGCGTCGTCAAGAGTCCATGTGAGAGCGCCGATGCTGTTGAAATATACATAATGCATCGGCTGACCGGGCACGATGCTGTTCCATGCGGCAATGATCCCGTCGGCGGTAGCGCGGTCGCCTCTGAAGACTGAGAGCAGAATGAAAAGCGCCGGGATAAGACAGATATACAATAGGTTGATGCGGAATCGCCTGACCTCGGAAAGCATCATCAAGGCCACAAACGGGAAGCCGTAAAATATGAAAGCCTCATGGAGCATCATCCCCAGACAGCAGAACAGCGTCAGGGCCGTTGACCTTGCTGTTGATGGCTTATAACGGGCCAGAATCCACATCATCAGGGCGATAAGGAGATAGCAGAGGAAATCTTTGCGTATTACGTAATATACGGTGCAGAGCAGAATAGGGGTGAAAGCCAGCCACCAGCATACGCCTTTTGTGTAGAATTTCCGCAGCAGAATAGCAAAGAATCCTGCGTAGGCGGCGATACTTATAGCAATGATTATCGGCAGCGGCGACAGCCCTGTCAGGGCGCTTAAGCCATACAGACATTCGCCCAGAAGTCCGCGGCGCACGAATCCGCCCTCAAATGATATCAGAAACTCTGTGATGCTAAACGAATTCCAAAAAAAAATGTCAGTAGCGTGCGGGAATCTTCTTATTGTCAACAACCAACTCAGCAGAAGCACGCCACCTACGGCGAAGTATAGAATCCTGTGTTTGCGGGCAGGATTTATGTAGGTCAACAGATTATTGAGGGTGACTGGCTGCATGGATTGCAAGTTGTGATAAGGTTGGCTTTAGCGCATCTGAGCGGTGATGCAAAGTTAGCCATTTTCTTGCGGAAATTTTGAAAAATCGGTTTTGAAATGTCTGTTGCCGTGGGTCATACGAAGAGGAGTTGGAAGATTTTGGAGGAAACATGCCACAGGTTCATGCACACGACGCCAAGTGGAGATACCCATCTGAAATCCGCCAAAGGGTCGTAGGGATGAGGCAGGCACATCAGCAGTATCATTATGGCCATAATCCAGCGGCGCTGCGGCAGGACCTTGATAAATAGCGAATTGATGCCGACGGCTAAATTCGTAAACCATGCGGGGAACGCTTCGGCTATTGTCTGGGCTTTTATGAAGAGGAAAGGAAGGATTGTGGCTACGGTGATATATTGGTAGACGCGATCTTGGTCGCAGCTGAGCACGGTCAGCATCGGAAGCATGCAGATGATGGTTAACAGACTGAGCGACGGGAGGTTGCACCGGTCAGTGGCTGAGGGGCTCCAGCGCCAGGGGAAGATGATGAAGAAGTTCGACAGAGTGTAGAAGAGCAGACACAACTCGCCAGCGCGTAATGCGAAGCCTGCAGCCCAGCCCCATTGGGGCGAGTGGAAATTATGATCAAGATGAAATGGGAAGGTGAAATCTAAGGTCCAGCTTAGGGCTCCGATACTGTCCCACTGGTTATATTGCAGAGGCTGGCCCGGTAAGATATTATTCCAGGCGGAAATGATGCCGTCGGCCGTAGCGCGGTCGCCTCTGAATATTGAAAGTAGGATGAAAAGTGCCGGTATCAGACAGATATACAGTAGGTTGATGCGAAATCTCTTGACTTCGGAGAGCATCACTAGGACTACAAAAGGAATGTCGTAAAATATGAGGGCCTCGTGGAGCATTATCCCCAGACAGCAGATCAGCATCAGGGCCGTCGACCTTGCTGGTGATGGCTTATAATGGGCCAGAATCCACATCAACAGAGCGATAATCAGGCAGCACAGGTAATCTTTCCAGAAGATATAAAGAGGTTCGTTCAAAAGGATAGGGGTGAAGGCCAGCCACCAGCATACGCCTTTTATGTAGAATTTTCTTAACAGGATAGCAGCAAATGCCACAAATGCTGAGATGCAGATTGTGACGACGACGGGGATTGGCGACAATCCTGTCATGGAACAAAAACCGTAAAGGCATTCGCCCAACAGACCGCGGCGCACGAATCCACCCTCGAAATTAATCAGAAACACCGACAGACCGTATGAGTCCCAGCTGAAATCGTCGATGGAGAGTAGGAAATATCTGATTGCCAACAACCAACTCAGCAGAAGCACGCCACCTACGGCGAAGTATAGAATCCTGTGTTTGCGGGCAGGATTTATGTAGGTCAACAGATTATTGAGGGTGACTGGCTGCATGGATTGCAAGTTGTGATAAGGTTGGCTTTAGCGCATCTGAGCGGTGATGCAAAGTTAGCCATTTCTTGCGGAAATTTTGTAATTTTGCAGAAAGAAGCAAAAATCAGGATTCGTAATTATGGATAATAATGAGATGAAACTTGTGGAGGGGAAAGAGTTCGGTGGAGAGCGTCCGCTGTTTGCGACCAAAGATTTACGTCTGGTCAACTGCACCATCCACGCCGGCGAGTCGGCTTTGAAATGCACCGCCAATATAGAAGCCGAGCGCTGTGTGTTCGAGGGGAAATACCCGTTCTGGCACACCGATGGCTTCCGCGTGAAGGATTGCCTGTTCGAGCCGGGCGCCCGCGCCGCGTTATGGTATTCGCGCGACCTTCAGATGATTGATACTCAGGTTAATGCGCCGAAAATGTTTCGCGAGATGGATAACCTTTCGCTCGAAAACGTGCGCATCCCCGATGCTCAGGAAACCTTCTGGAGCTGCCGCGGGGTGAAGCTCAGGAATGTTGAGGTGGCAAACGCCGACTATCTGTTCATGCATTCGTCTGACATCGAGATAGATGGCTATCGCCAGCAGGGCAATTATTCGTTCCAGTACTGCAAAAATGTGGTGATCCGCAACGCTGTCATCGATTCGCGCGATGCCTTCTGGGAGACGGAGAATGTGACCGTCTATGATTCGGAAATCACGGGCGAATTCCTTGGATGGCATTCCCACAATCTGCGTTTCGTGCGCTGCAAAATCAATGGCATTCAGCCGCTTTGCTATGCTCACGACCTCGTTCTGGAGGATTGCGAGATGGGCGACGAGTGTAATCTTGCCTTTGAGGATTCCACGCTGCAGGCTGTAGTGACCACTAATATCGTGAGCGTCAAGAATCCGCGCAGCGGTTCGGTTAAGGCGCTGTCGATCGGCGAAGTGATCATCGACAAGAATATCCTTGCCCCGGCCGACTGCAAAATTGAAACCGAAATTTGAAAAAGGGTGGCTTTGCCTCCGAACTACGTATGAAGATGGATTATAAAACGCTGTTTGACGCCGAGATAGACCGTCTTGGCAGTGGCTCGTACAAATGGGATTCTCCGGCTCCGGAGGGTACGATTCCGCTGTGGGTGGCAGATATGGATTTCCGCACGGCTCCGGCTGTCATAGAAGCGCTGGAGCGCAGGGTGAGCCACGGCGTATTCGGGTATACTCTGGTGGACGACGGCTATTACAAGGCTTTGACCGACTGGTTTTTGACGCGTCACGGCTATAGCTTCACGCGCGACCAGGTGATCTACACCTCCGGCGTAGTGCCCGCTATCTCTGCCATTATCAAAGCTTTGACCCGACCGGGCGACGGGGTGATTGTGCAGACTCCGGTCTACAACTGCTTCTTCTCGTCGATACGCAACAACGGCTGCCGGATAGTGGAAAATCCGCTTATCCGGCAGGACTTTGATGACCGCACATTTACCTATCGCATGGATTATCAGCATCTTGAAGAGCTGACTGCTGATGCGTCGAACCGCCTTCTGCTGCTGTGCAATCCTCATAACCCCGCCGGAAGAGCCTGGACTTCAGATGAGTTGCGCCGGGTGGCCGAGATTTGCCGGCGCCACGGCGTGAGAGTGGTCAGCGACGAAATACACTGTGAGCTGACAGCCCCGGACACTGCTTATACGCCTTACGGCACAGTGGACAGCGACGTAAATCAGCGGCCGGAAGCCATCGTATGTCTCTCGCCCTCAAAGGCTTTCAATACCGCTGGGCTGCAGATAGCAAATGTCGTCTGCCCGGATGATGAGGTTAAGGCTTTGGTAGATAAAGCGATAAATATCAACGAGGTTTGCGATGTCAACCCGTTCGGGGTCGTAGCCCTTAAAGCATCGTATTCACCTCAGGGCGAGGAATGGCTCACGGCTCTGCGTGAGTATCTTTTTGAAAACTATCGGTTTATGCTCGTGTATCTGCTTGAACATCTGCCGCTTTGCAAAGTGACGCGCCTGGAGGCCACGTATCTGCCCTGGGTGGATGTATCGGCCTGCGGCATCCCCTCCGAGGCTATCGAGGAGCGACTTATGCGGCAGGCCCGCGTTTGGGTCAATGCCGGGGAGATGTATGGCAAAGGCGGATTTATCCGCCTGAATATAGCGTGTCCGCGCACACGCCTCGAGGAGGGGCTGAGAAGAATGTGCGGCTGGTTTAACTCGCTGACCAATAACTAAAAGCGGCCGGCCTTATTTCTGACCGCCGGATTAATTAGATTGAATCACAGCAAATGCTCGAACTGATACGCACAGGCAAGGAAATATCACGCAGTCAGCGCTTTCGGCTGACTGTACAGCTTGCATGGCCCGCCATTGTGGCGCAGCTTTCGAGCATCATGATGCAATACATAGATGCGGCGATGGTAGGGCGCCTCGGAGCCGACGATTCGGCTGCTGTGGGACTGGTTTCCACCTCTTTATGGCTATTCTGGGGACTCTGCTCCGCTGCTACCTCAGGTTTTTCCGTTCAGGTAGCTCACCGCATAGGCGCCAACGACGCCGCAGGTGCGCGAGGCGTTATGCGTCAGGGTATTACGTTCTCAGTGCTGTTCGGGCTGATGATGGCTCTCATAGGTGTGGCCATCGCCTGGCCGCTGCCCCACTGGCTTGGAGGCACCGAGGCTGTGACCGGAAAAGCAACGGAATATTTTGTGGCGTTCGTAGCGGCGCTCCCGATATTGACTCTCAACTACTTGGGTAGCGCTGTGCTACGTGCCTCGGGGAATATGAAGACTGCGGGTGCACTGAATGTGATGATGTGTGCGCTTGATGTGGTGTTCAATTTCTTCCTGATTTTCCCTACTCATCATTTCAGCCTGTTCGGGATGGATCTGACGCTGCCCGGGGCAGGCTTGGGGGTGCTTGGCGCCGCTCTCGGTACGGTACTGGCCGAATGTGTCACAGCCGCTGCCGTGATGTGGACAGCGACAAGACATCAGCCCGAACTTGCCATCTGGGGAACGCGGAGCCGTCGGGGGTTGGCTGAGAGCGCCGAACCGCGATCGACGAAGGCCTTTATCCCCACGGGACGTGTGCTTCATAATGCGCTCAAAGTTTCGGCGCCGATGACTCTGGAGCATGCCGTGATTTGCGGCGCACAGATTATGGTCACAGTGATCGTGGCCCCGTTGGGTGTGATGGCAATAGCGGCCAACTCCTTCGCTGTCACGGCCGAAGCGCTATGCTACATGCCCGGCTATGGCATCGGCGATGCAGCCTCCACACTGGTCGGACAGAGCTATGGCGCTAAGCGTAAGGAGCTTGCGCGGCAGTTTGGCTATATGAGCGTAGGCCTGGGAATGGCTGTGATGACGCTGATGGGTGTGATATTATGGTTCGGAGCACCGGCTGTGATGGCTCTGCTTTCGCCTGTGGCTGATATTCAGGCTCTTGGTTCATCGGCGCTGAGAATTGAGGCATGGGCCGAACCCATGTTTGCCGCTTCGATAGTGTCGTATGGCGTTATGGTCGGGGTCGGCGATACAATTCTTCCTGCGGCAATGAATTTCGGGAGTATATGGCTGGTACGCTTGCCTTTAGCGGCCATTTTGGCGCCTACGATGGGGCTTGACGGCGTATGGCTGGCTATGTGTATCGAGCTGTGTTTTCGTGGGTTAATCTTCCTTTGGCGCCTGCTTAGCGGCGCATGGCTGCGCCACGGGCTCAAAACTGATCCGGTAGAGCCGCAGCCCGATCCGAACTGCTGAGGCATCTGCCGGCTGGAGTCTGAGGCTCTTATTCGCTGATGGCAGCGGGATCTACCTCCACATCCACTTTGCGGCCTGCGGAATCAATCCATACCATGCGGATAATCATGTGTTTGTCGGCCAAGGCTTTAAGACCGGCGCTAACAGTCGGGTCAGCCAGCTGAGCCCGGAATTCGGTGACGGCAGACTCGTGCAGCATCGGTGTCTGATTCTCGTTGACTCCGGCGAGCGAAAGCTGCGGAGCGAGCGTGAAAGTCATAACCAGAGCGGAGTCGGTGGCTTCGGCCCTGGTGTCGGTAAACAGACCTGTCTGCATCTCTTTTTGCTTGAATTCCTGCGAATTAAGCTGCTCGACAAGACGGTTGATGGTTTTGTCAGGGGTGTTGGTGCATCCGGAAAGGGTCACGGCGCCTCCCCAGACGGCTAAGGCCAGTAGGGCGATGAAAAATATGCGTGAAGTCAGTTTGGTCATAGCGTCAGGCTTTTATCGGCGCAAAAATACAAAATCTTCGCAGTCCTGCAAAATCAGCTTTCCCAGATGTATTTGCAAAAATCCAAAGAAACTGAAGGCCGGAATTTGTAAAAATCCAAAGAAACTGAAGGCTGGAATTTGCAAAAATCCAAAGAAACTGTAGCGGCCTCAAACAGCGGATTTGGGGAGTGAAAGATTGGAGGATAGTTAAACCATCAGCGCTTCTGGCTATCTAAAGGTAAAAGCTAAAACCCCAAGAAAGGAGGAAAAAGCCATGAAAAGATTCTTTACCCTACTGATTGTTACTACTTTAACGTTAGTGTTGACTTCAATTACAGCCGATGCCCGCGGCCGTCAGCCTCAGAGCAACGGTTCGCGTCAGGCACAGACGCAGACCATACGTCCGCAGGGTGGAAATCAGAATCGTGGCGGAGCCACTAACTACCGCCATCAGGGCGGTGGACAAAACCGTCCCCAGGGTGGCCAGGGCTATCGTCCTGAAGGTGGACAGCACCGTCCCCAGGGCGGCCAGGGTTATCGTCCCGAAGGCGGACAGCACCGTCCCCAGGGTGGTCAGGGCTATCGTCCCGAAGGCGGACAGCACCGTCCTCAGGGTGGCCAGGGCTATCGTCCCGGTGGAGGTCACGGCTTCCGTCCCGATGGCGGACACGGCTATCGCCCCGATGGCGGCAGGCATCATGGCCATGGCGGTTATCATCCCGGCGTTGGTCCGATGCGTCCTCACATGCATCCCCGGCATCACGGACATCACTTCCGTCATCCCGTGCCTTTCTTCAACGGATTCCATCGTCCCGTGCCCCCTCCCAGATGGCGTTATCGCACAGGCGGTCCTATGTTCGGTACCATCCTCGGTATCTCGCTCGGAACGGCAATAGGCGTATCGGTCAATGCTCTGATCAATGACGGATACACGGTCAGCAGTTATGGCGACAATGTCGTGTACCTCAACGATGTGGAGCAGATGAACTATATCTGGCCTGATGCAGCGCTATATTACAACGGAGGAAGGCTGTATGGCTCGCAGTTTACCTACTGCTCACCCTACGACAACCCCAGCCGTTATTACTCGCTGTATAACACATTCAATTACCAATATGGGGCTCCCGTGAGTATCAACAATAGCGCTCTATCGCTTTCGGCAACATGGTTCGGAGCAGGTGGCCGATATGTGACCCTCAGCTATACCCCTCAGGGATCAACCTTTTACACTACGCTTTCGTTCGGCAACTGATTCCGAGCGGCTGTAAAATATGTGATGAGGCTGCATCGCGGCCTTATCAATTTTGAGCCGGGGTGTATGCGGTTTCAGAATCGCAGGTATACTTTCCGGCCGTTGCAGATGTAGAGGCCGGCAGTGGGATGGGCCACCGGGCGTCCGAACAGATCGTAATATACCGGTGTCACGGCCGGGGCTTGGGGAGGGCTGACGGAGGTGGGTTTGTCGGTTCCGCTTTCCAGCCGGAAAAGCCATTCATTGGCATCTTCCGAGTAATGGTCGCTCCAGAGGTTGATTGCATAGTTCTGTCTCGGGGAGCCGCAGTTCATCACGGGGTAGGATGATTCGATGGTGGCATCGGTGGCAATTGCGCAGTAGGAGACGCCGTCGCTGTCGACTCCGCTTGTGTCGGTATGGGTCACGAACAGGAACCCATACGGGTCGACCGTCGACGCGCTCCCCGATTCCACATACTCCCAGCGCCCTTCGGGACTTAAGACCGTAGGCGTGGGGTTGACAAATCCGTCTGGGTCAGCTTTGCAGACCATTTTGTAACGGTCGGGATTATCCGGCGACGGGATGAAGGTCCAAAGCTGATAGTCGTAGTCGGGGCTGCTGAGGTCGACCGGAGCTGCGGACCAAAGCATATCGGGGTGTTCGCTTCCGGCGGGATAATATTGAATGCATCGGCCTGTGCGTTGATCTGAACCGTTGTATCGTGTGGTAAGCCTGTACCAGCTTTCAGGATCAGGTTTCTCAAATGTCTGAGCCGTAATATCCGGTAGCGGAACGGCCAACAAAGCCATTAACGACAATAATGTTATGATTTTCATAGCCTGAGATGTTTAATAATCTAACGCATCCAGCTATGTAGTTGTTCATATTTTTGTACGTATTTATTTATTAGAGCGCGGAGGCTTTGAGGGCGAGGCCGGTGCGCTCGGACAGACCGAAAAGCAGGTTGAGCAGATGTACGCCATTGCCGGCAGCTCCGCGCAGCAGATTGTCGCAGGCTGTGACGATGCGCAGCGCCGGAAGCGATGCGTTGAGCTCCGATGTGGGGTAGGAGAGGTTGATCAGGCATTTGTTGGTATTGGCTACGTCGGCCACTGTCGGTACGAAGTCGACCGGATAGGCGAAGCCGTGGTCCTCGTAAGCATTGTCATAGATCTTACGCAGTTCGGAGAGCGACATACCGGCTGCTACATCGATGGTTGCCACCATGCCACGCTGAGAGGTGTTGTCGCGGCTGAGCGAAATCTCGATCGGAGCGGCGAAGGAGGGCTGTATGCGGCGCAGTTCGGCGGCAGCTTCCATTGCGGCATCCTCGGCATCCGGACGGTGTTCGCGCGGGGCTATCGGGTCGAGGCGCGTGGAGCGTGTGTAGTCGGTAGCAGTAGGGGAGAAGGGCGCCGACGCCTTTATGGGGACGCCGTTGGGGCGCGTGGTAGCCAGCATCGGGATTTCGGCCATAGAGATATTCACACGGATGCGCTCGGGCGGGAGCATGCAGTTTTTCGCCACCGGGAAGAGCGCAGTCTCGACAGCCAAGGCCAGGGCTGACGGTACGGAGGCGCGTGTGGCGCCGCGCACCAACGCTTTGCGGTTGTGCTCGGCAAAACCGTAGACCATATCATACTCGCCGCCGCGGAAGGCACCGGTGAGGTCGATGATTTTCAAACCGATTTCGCGGGCAGCGGCATCATAAAGATTCATCCACCGGCTGGCCTGCCAGGGCTCGCCGCAGAGAAACACGGCATCGAGACCTTCGGGCGATAGCTCGCTGACGATCTCCATGTCGGTGTCGCCTACCAGACCGCGATGCAGATCGGCCACCTTGCGTCCTGCTTCGGACGCAGAGGCTACCCGGAGGATTTCTACATCAGGATGATTTATGAGAATTCTGACCAATTCGCCGGCGGCCATGGTTTCGGCCCCGAGAATGCCCACTTTTATCATAAGATTTTTAGATATTGGTTTGCACAAATTTAACTATTTATTCCCACAGTAGCAAATCTGACTTTTCGGCCGCTACGCGAGCATTCCCAAGCACAGAATTATAAATCTTGCAGCTGCCGGCCGTGGCTGCGTGGCAATATGAAACAAGAAAGGCTGTCATCTCGACAGCCTTTCTTGCTTTATCTTTAACCTTAAATCTAATACCATGAAAAAACACAGTGCAAATATAGTATTTATACTCTTCAAACAAGTTGCACGATTGTTGGTTCACCCGGTGGGGTGGAAAGTTGCGTATTTAACCTCTTTTAACATTCGTGTGGCCATATTAGCGCTATTTTTTGTGTAATTTTATCTCCGAACAACATAAAGGGGCAGTATGTCTGCCTCTGAGGTAACATTGCCGGCACAATCAAATCGATAAGACAATGAGAATCAACATCTTAGTTATCGACGACGAAGAGTCCTACTGTGAGATTCTAAAATATAACCTTGAAAAGGAAGGCTACGAAGTTGACACAGCCGACAGCGCCGAAACGGCTCTCGGCTACGACCTTCGGAAATATCAGCTCATCCTCGTGGACATCATGATGGAGCGCATGGGCGGATTCGACTTCGCAAAGCGTGTGCGCAACAATCCTGAGATTGAAAATATCCCCATAATATTCTGCTCGGCGCTCAACGGCGAGGACGAGAAGGTGATGGGTCTTAACATCGGCGCCGACGACTATATCACCAAGCCGTTCAAAAACGCTGAGGTGATAGCCCGTGTTAAGGCTGTGCTTCGTCGCTCGGCACCGTCGCTGCAGACCATCCGGCAGGGTGCACCGGTGATTCAAGGTGTTCCCGGCTATCAGATGCCTGTGAATCAGGCAGCTCCGACAACTCCCAAGGCTTTTGCCGCAGGGTTTGAGCCCGATGTAATCTACAAGCAGATGCGCATCGACCGGAACAAGAAGACCTGCTACATCAGCAATCAGGAGGTGCGCCTAAGCCGCAAGGAATTCGATCTGCTGCTTTTCTTCCTCTCCAACCGCGACCGCATACATTCGCGCGACGAGATTATGGATAAAGTATGGGGTGACGTGGAGGTGACCGACCGCGCTGTGGATACCAACATCGCACGTCTGCGTAAGAAGATTGAGCCATACGGGTCGAATATCGTGACCCGTCAGGGTTTCGGATACGGATTCAAATCTGACACCGAATGATGGCGCAGCCCTGAGGGTGGGCTTTCTTAAGGATGAAAATGTTGAATTTTAGCGCGAGATGTAAATATGAAAGCTAAAATCACAAAAAGAAGTTCACGTTACCAGTTGCGGCTGTTTCTGACGGCCGCAGTCTGTATATGGGTAGTTGTGTTTCTGTTTGCATGGGTAGTGTATCGCCACGAAAAGCAGATGAGCATTGAGAGTGTGGTGGAGCGAGTGGGGCTGTCGACCGGCACGGTGATCAACCTTCATAAAATCGGGACTTCGCCTGCTGAATATCAGGCATTTCTCAACTTTGTGAAGTTTTATCTCGATGACTCCTATTTGACCGATATCAGTATACAGGTCTATGACGAGAAGAATCATAATCTGATAGCCTATGTGGGGCGTCTGCATCCCGATGTGCCTTTGGGCATCGACAAAGACAAATATATCACTCTCAACGACTCTTCCACAGTGGTCCGGATGGTCTACCCTGAGATGGAAAATCCGCGCGAGAAGATATTCTTTTATTCAGAGTGTCGTTCGCCGGACGGAGAGATGAAGGTGCGTACCTACGTGCCTCGCGGCGCTGAGATTGACAAGGTGCTTGCAGGGCAGCGGTCGCTGTTCATCCTGATGTTTGCCATCGGTATTTTCGGTACGATCCTGGTCTATATCTACACGGCTCATCAGGCCAAGAATGTGCGTCTGCTCCATGAATTTGCCACACGTGCTGCCACCGACGGCGACTTTGTGCCCATGGGCGACTTCCCGCCAGATGAAATCGGCGATATATCGCGCACCATCATCTCGATCTACAACGAGCGTATGCAGGCCAATATGCGCCGCGAACGCGAACACGCTGTGGCTCTGAAGGCTACCGAGGAGAAGAACCAGATCAAGCGCATGCTTACCGACAATATCAGCCACGAGCTGAAGACGCCTATCGGTATCGTGCATGCTTATGTAGAAATGCTTCTGGGTCAGCCTGATATGCCGGAAGCTGACCGCATGCACTTCCTTGAAAAGACCCAGCAGAATGTCGACCGTCTGATCACGATGCTCAACAATCTCTCGACCATGACGCGCCTTGAGGAAAGCTCGGGCAACATTCCGCTTAAACCGATTGACTTCCATGCGTTGGTCTACAATCTGGTGGAAGATACGCGAGCATCGGGAATCCTCCACGAGGTAGAGCTTGACTGTAAACTCCCGGCCGACTGTATGGTGATCGGCAATGAGGGTCTGCTGAATTCGGTATTCAACAATCTGATAAAGAATTCGCTGGCATACTCGCAGTGTACGCACATCGGCATCGACCTGGTAGGGCGTACTGACCGTTATTTCACCTTCTCGTATCATGACAACGGTGTCGGAGTGGGCGATGAGCACCTTCCGCACCTGTTCGACCGCTTCTACCGCATCGACGTGGGACGCTCGCGCAAGACCGGCGGCACAGGCCTCGGTCTTTCGATTGTCAAGAGCAGTATCAACACCATGGGCGGAAGCATCAGTGCACGCCAGTATAAGGAGGGCGGCCTGGAGTTCATATTCACGCTCTCAAGAGTCAGGAAATAAGCGCAACCTCCATAAGCGAGGGAGAAAATAACGCGGTGAGTCAAATCATAAGGTATGATTCACCGCTGTTTTTTGATAAGTTGCTAAAGGGGTCAATGTAAAAATCCGGTATAAGAACGCGAGTTCGGGATAAGAAACAAATCTTATTGGCTCTAAAAAAATTGAATCGG